>QIIH01000150.1 GCA_003229235.1 Flavobacteriales bacterium
AGTAATAAATGTCAGTTTTTATTTCGTGTGGAAACCCCTGTTTTACCAAATTTGCTCGAGTACAGAATAGTAAATTAGAAGGATATAAAACCCAAATTGCGCAATCACAATTTTTATTCATTCTCCTAGCTGCAAAATAAAGAGCGATAAATGGAGAGTACGTAAAATCTAACAATCTAGTAGGAACTCCATAATGCTGCATTAAAGAAAATATTTCAAACATACTCTTAGGGATGGACTCCAATGGTAAATAGTGATTAATTTGACGCTGGAATTCTTGAAAAAGAAATGCTTCCCTATGCGACTTTATATTGGGGTAGTAACGATCTAATGAACTTTTTAATCCATGATTCTCATCACTAACACCTCTAAAAACATATCCACCGTCACTTCTTGAAAATTCAACAAGTAAATCAATGCATTCAGATATCGATTTAATATTTATCAAACACTTATTTTCTTCTACATATTTATCAATTTTCACTTATGCACCTTGCTTAGTTTCTTAAAAATAGAGTGAAAAGTTGTCTGACACCTTTTACATCTTTAATCTAATTTTTCTTTGCACTAATTATTTTAAGCCACATCCATCCTATCGCAGCAGTAGTAATTAACCAGTACACCCAAATACCATCACCAAAAAAATATTTAGCGCGAAGCCATCTTCATTCTAAAGTATTTGAAAGAACCAGCAATACCATAATCGCGAAAAAAGTAAGCAATATCCCGATAATTATTCTTTGATTATGGTTAATGCTAGCAATTTTCCAACTTGCTATTCTAGTAAAACGATTATCAATTGGCGCGTATAACTTAACCATCGCCGAATTAATTCTATTTCGTACTTCGCTAATACATACATATGAGGCTATGGAACTTTAAACGGTCGCTCCTAGTATATAATACACAAATATTACTGGGGGATAGCTATGATAGTTTACTATGGATGCAATCTTGAGCAAAAGGATGCTAAATAAGGTGCCGCATCCCTCATAGCACACATAAGGTGCCGCATCCCTCATAGCACAAACTTTTTACATTTGTATAACTAAGCTTACTGTTTATCCTCGTGCGGACAATATTTTGGTAAAAAAATACATCTCTTACACAACAACCTAAAGTTTGCCTAATAAACAATCTTAGACAAGCCTACATTTTAAGACACCATCTAATCTAAATCTCCCTTAAATTAATTCTAAGATCATTATCATGAATTAATGGTAAATAGCTTATACTATTAGGAATGCTGCTCCTTGTCTGTCCTTCTCTTGTCCAAACACAGGAACGAAAAGCTTATGAAATTAAAATGTATAAAGCAAATGTCCTATATTCTTTTAATAGCATTGGCATTATCTGCCTGCTCAACATTGAATGAATTTGCTGTCTTCGGCGATCAAAACTCATCCAAACTTAGCTTTGATGGCATTAAACAAATGTTTCAAAAGAAAAAGCATCTCAACATTATTTTTATTCACGGTATGAGCGGATATTCTAACTCAGACCCAGAGCCACTAATCGATAGAATTAAACTACAATATCCTCAGCTCACTCAATCTGAAAAAATTGAAGTAACTAAATTTAATAATAAGAATACAAAAGGGAAATTAGTAATAGAAAAAACATGGTCTGAGAACAAAGAGGAATCAATTCATTACTACACTCTCTATTGGCAGGACGTAGTTAGGGACCATAAGTCCTTGCTAAATGAAGATAAAGAGATTAAGTATACGGATTTAAGACTAGACTTGATGAATCGTATAAAACAAGGCTTATTAAATAATGCATTAGCCGATGTCGCACTTTACATGGGAAAATACAAATCAGCCATGCAACGACCTATTCAAAACGCGCTCAAGGAAATCGATAAGCAAAATACTAGATTTTCCTTAAATGTCAAAGCTAAAGCAAAACGAAAATCATCTAATGTATTAATCACTTTCAGTTTAGGCAGCACTATGCTATTTGATACCCTAGACAAAATGAACCGCGGCCCCATATCAAATCGTACATCAAAGAATATAGCCCGGCGTTTTACTAATCAAACTAGGCTTTTTTTTATGTTGGCCAATCAAATTCCAATTATTCATCTGAGCGAAATCGAACCGCCGATTCAATCTCGCTCCAAGAAAATAAAAAAGTGGGAAAAAAATAAAAGTACAGATAACGCTGAATCCGCTCAACAAATATGTTCAACATCCAGCACTAAAGCGCTTTGCAACTTTATATCAAACCGCATTCAACCCAAAGACAAAACAAATTTACCGTGGATAATTGCCATCAGCGATCCAAATGACCTCCTGTCATACCCCATATTCAACACTTTACGAGACAATTACCCAAACACATTTATTAGCGTCTATACTAGCATCGCCAAAAAAGCCTACGGATTTTCTAAATATAAGATTGTAATCCCCAAGAAAGCGCATACTGGATATGGCACAGACGAGAAAACCATACAGCTAATTCTAAATGGTTATAGACCACATAAAACCTTGGGGTTTGAAATTAACCATTAACGACAAAGGCCTAGGCAACTAATACTTAACCTAAGAGATGAAACTAAAAGACACTCACTTTTCTGCTCAAACTTTTGCATACGTATAAAATGGTATGAAACAATGGGGCACTCACAAATTTCAAACGAATCCAATAAGGTCATTAAACACTGCACCGTTATTCCTCCACTGCGTACATACGTCGAGTCAAATAAGCCGGTGAGGATACTTAAGTTATTGATATTTTTTAATATTTAAATGGTGGCCAGGCTCGGAATCGAACCAAGGACACGGGGATTTTCAGTCCCCTGCTCTACCGACTGAGCTACCTGGCCATGGGATATTTGACAAGGGGCACATTAAACAGCTTGTGCTCGCTTGAGTCAAGTAATCAGTAAAAATTTCGGTAAATCTGCTGATAATTTGTTAGTCTTGCGACCTAAAGATGACAATCTAAACTAGAGCTATCACCTCTTATTTATCTGGATAAATTAATGACTGATTTACGCAATGTACCTGACCAATATCAGCTTATCGAGACCCGCTTACAGGAGAAACTCGATAACGGCACGACTCGTTGCCATTTATGCCTTTGGCGCTGCAAAATTAAACACGGTCAACGTGGCTTCTGCCAAGCTCACATTAATCGCAATGGTACTTTATATAATTTATCTTATGGGGTTATATCTTCTATTGAATTGAATGCAATTGAAGAAAAGCCTGTTAAACATTTTCGACCTGGTACCCAGATTTTATCGGTCGGTAGCTACGGTTGTAATTTTCGTTGCGGCGGTTGCCATAACCTAGAAATAAGCTGGGGTGTCGGCGCTTTAGATACTCTTGCGAAAGGCCAAAGTCGAGCGGCTTATGTTAAGCCAGCTGAACTAGTTCAGGTTGCAATCAATCATGGCGCGCAAGGCATTGCCTTCACTTATTCAGAACCTGCAGTCTGGCTCGAATACGTCATTGATGTCGCCCAACTCGCGAAAGAAGCAGGCTTATATACAGTCTATGTTTCCAATAGCTTTGTGACTGATGAAGCCTTAGAACTTGCCGCGCCTTATATCGATGTTTTGTGTTCGGACATTAAGAGCACTAGTGATAAGTTTTACGCGGACATCTGCAAACCAGCCAAGGTAAAACAAGTACTCGCCTCAATTGAAAAAGCTCATCAGCTCGGCATCCATGTCGAGACTCGAACTAATATAATTCCAACTAAAAACGATGATCCAGAGCAATATCGAGAAATAGCAAAATGGATTAAACAACACTTGGGCGCGGATAGCCCTTGGCACATTACTAAGTTTTTCCCGGCGTATAAGCTAGACCACCTACCGTCAACGCCGAACGAAAAGCTCTATCAAGCGGAAGACATTGCTAAAGAAGTTGGACTTACTAATGTCTATGTCTATGATGACAAAGGCTGTGATTGCGCTACAAATAACGCACCCGTCGCAGAATATCTAAATCGAACCGCTGAAGAAGTTCACGCCATTAAACAATGCCAAGCGGATTGCTGCGGCGATGAGGGCATTTTGCTTAAGAAATATGAAAAATAAAACTAATTTTTTGAACCAAAAATCATTCGTCCAATAAAAAAATGCTCGTTCCTTATCTTTCTAACATGATGAAATATTTTTTTAATCTAAACTAGTGAATTTTGGAGATTGCTTCATCGCGATCTTCGATCACGCTTCGCAACGACTACGCTTCGCAACGACTACGCTTCGCAACGACAACACTTCGCAACGACAACACTTCGCAACGACAACACTTCGCAACGACAACACTTCGCAACGAC
>QIIH01000151.1 GCA_003229235.1 Flavobacteriales bacterium
CTTCGGGATGTTGAGGCAGGTTTTTTACCGTATGTACAATTAAATTATTCTCCTTTTTTGTGTCTATTATATACACAACTTCGCCGTTGTTAGCCTCTAAATAACCCTTATCACCAATTTGCCCTCCACCTTCGGGATAAAATGGTGTAAGATTAAAAACTAACTGAAAAACGGTCCCGTCTTTTTGGCTTTCTACCTGTCTGTAACGTGTGATTCTAACCGTTGTCTTAAGAAAATCGTACCCTACAAACTCTTCTTCACTATCCTGTGCTAGTACTGCCCAATCTCCTGTTTCTACTTTGGTCGCAGCTCTCGATCGCTCTTTTTGTTCTTGTAATTTGGTTTCAAATTGGGCCTTATCTAATTCTAAGCCTCGTTCGCTTAAAATAAGTGCAGTAAGATCTATTGGGAAGCCATAAGTATCGTAAAGTTCGAAGGCTTTTGCTCCAGAAATTACATTACTAGTAGCGTTGCTAATTACAGTTTCTAGTAATAACAAGCCTTGATCTAGAGTTCTCAAAAAAGAGGTTTCTTCTTCTCTAATTACGTTAGAGATTAAGTCCTTTTGTCTCTTAAGCTCCGGGAAAGCTTCTCCCATCTGGCTACTTAGCGTATCCACCAGTTCGTATATAAAAGGTGACTTCTGATCTAAAAAAGTAAAACCATAACGAATTGCTCGACGCAAAATGCGTCTAATAACATAACCAGAACCTGTATTACTAGGTAATTGCCCGTCTGCTATTGCAAAAGAAACAGCGCGTAAGTGATCTGCGATTACACGAATAGCGATATCTACTTCTTCGTTTTTACCGTAATTAGTGTTGGCAACAACTTCGATTTCACGAATTAATGGCGTAAATACATCAGTATCATAATTGCTCTTTACGCCTTGCAATACCATACATAAGCGTTCAAAACCCATACCAGTATCTACATGTTGCGCAGGTAGTTTTTCGAGAGATCCATCGGCCTTACGATTGTACTGCATAAAAACCAAGTTCCAGATTTCAACAACCAACGGGTGATCTTTATTAACCAAATCGGCACCAGAGAGTTTTGCCTTATCTTCTTCTGATCGGATATCAATATGTATCTCAGAACAAGGCCCACAAGGACCCGTCTCTCCCATTTCCCAGAAGTTATCGCTCTTATCACCATTTATTATGTGATCTTCTGCAATGTGCTGCTTCCAAAAATTATACGCATCACTATCGCGATCTAAAGAATCGCCATGATCTCCTTCAAAAATGGTGACATATAGGTTTTGTTTGTCAACTTTAAAGACATCTGTAAGAAGCTCCCAAGCCCATGCAATTGCCTCTTCTTTAAAATAATTTCCAAAACTCCAGTTGCCTAACATCTCAAACATAGTATGATGATAGGTATCCTTGCCAACTTCTTCTAAATCGTTGTGCTTACCACTTACTCGCAAACACTTTTGTGTATCTGTTAGCCGTTGATTTTTAGGCACGGCATTACCCAAAAAGTATTCTTTAAACTGATTCATCCCAGCATTGGTGAACATCAAGGTAGGATCGTCCTTTATTACCATTGGAGCAGAAGGGACAATTGAATGTTCTTTAGAGGCAAAAAAGTCTAAGAAGGTCTTCCGAATTTCCTGGGCTTTCATCTGGGTAGTTTTAAAGGGTTTGGCAATCTTTAAAAAATGCTAAAAGTAGCCCATTAGGGGATTGCTTAAACAATTTTTATATTTGCAGGACGTTTGTCCAATGCACACCCGGTTTATAAACAGCAAAAATAGCATATTTTAACTTATGTCAAAGGTTAAATATTATTACGATAGCGAGACTTTATCGTATCGAAAGATTGAAAACAAAAAAGGCCGAAAATTCGGTTTTACTCTTCTTATCCTTATGGGTATACTCATGAGTGGATTGCTATTTTTTGTGCTGTACCTTAATCTTCCTTATATAGAAACCCCTAAAGAAAAATCTTTACAACGCGAGCTTGCAAATACTCAGTTACAATTCGAATTGCTCAATAAAAAAATGGAGCAAGCAGAAGTAGTACTTCTCGAGATACAAGACCGAGACAATAATTTGTATCGCGTATATTTTGAAGCCAATCCAATTCCGGATGAGCAGCGCAAAGCTGGTTTTGGAGGAATTAACCGCTATAGAGATTTAGAAGGCTTTGACAATTCTAAGTTGATTGTTGCAGTTAACAAACGTATGGATGTGCTTACCAAACAAATTGTAGTACAGTCTAGGTCTTTAGATGAAATTGCAGCCTTAGCCGAAGAAAAGGAAAAGCTATTGATAGCAATTCCAGCAATTCAACCTGTTAGAAACGACGATCTAACCAGAATAGCATCGGGATATGGTTATAGAACAGATCCCTTTACAAAAGCGCGAAAGTTTCACTATGGAATGGATTTTACCGCGCCTAGAGGAACTCCAGTATATGCCTCTGGTGATGGCATAGTGAAACGAGCCGATGCTGCAGCCACAGGATATGGAAGGCATATTAGAATTTCTCATGGTTATGGTTACCAAAGCTTATATGCCCATTTATACAAATACAATGTACGTAGAGGTCAACATGTAAAAAGAGGAGATTTAATAGGTTTTGTTGGGAGCACTGGAAGGTCTGAAGCACCTCATTTGCACTACGAGATTTTTAAGGATGGTATAAAAATTAATCCTATACATTTTTATTATGGCAATTTATCTCCAGAAGAATTTGATGCCTTGTTAAAAGTGGCACAACAAGAAAACCAATCCTTAGACTAATGCATATTGAGCTTCCAGAAAAACGGTACTATTCTATTGGCGAAGTAGCCAAAGCCTTTGATGTGAACACCTCTTTACTTCGCTTCTGGGAAAAAGAATTTGACGTTTTAAAGCCTAAAAAAAATGCCAAGGGAACTCGTAAATTTACTCCCGACGATATTAAGAATCTCGAATTGATCTTTCATTTGGTAAAAGAGCGTGGCTTTACGCTCGATGGTGCAAAAACACACTTAAAAGAGCAGGGTAAAAAAACATCCAGCACATTTGAAATTATTCGCAAATTAGAAGGTATCAAAGCCGAATTGGTTAAAATAAAAGAACAACTTTAACTAATCTCTATTGCCTATTACTCCACGACTACTGATTAATGTTTAATCGTTTAATCGTTTAATCGTTTAATCGTTTAATCGTTTAATCGAAAAACATAAAGAATTAATGTGTCAAGGACGATTCAACAAATCAACAAATCTATGTTTTTAGATCTAATTGTTAAGCGTGTTTAAAGCAGGGTTAAATTTTTTTAGAAATCCTAATTTGTTCACTGTCTACTTAGATTTACTTTTTACGTATATAAACAGTAACAGGTACTCCTTTAAAGTTGAAATTTTCTCGCAATTTATTTTCTAAAAATCGCTTGTATGGTTCTTTTACATACTGCGGAAGGTTTGCAAAAAACGCAAAACTAGGATACGGAGTTGGCAACTGTGTACAGTATTTAATCTTCACATATTTGCTCTTATGTGCCGGTGGAGGTGTATGCTGAATAATAGGCAGCATAGTATCGTTAAGCAAACTGGTTTTTATCTTTTTAGATCTGTTTTTGTAAACTTCTACTGCAGTCTCGATTGCCTTAAAAATACGCTGTTTAGTAAGTGCAGACATAAATATAACAGAGACATCTGTAAATGGCTCACATTGCTTTCTTATATGGGCTTCAAAATCTTTAGTAGACTGATTATCCTTTTCTACCAAATCCCATTTGTTTACTAAAATTACAATTCCTTTATTATTGCGATTTGCAAGCCAAAATATGTTTTGATCCTGACCTTCGAAGCCACGAGTTGCATCTAACACTAAAAGTGCTACATCACAATGTTCTAGTGCACGTACCGAACGCATCACAGAATAAAACTCAAGATCTTCTTTAACTTTACTCTTACGTCTGATTCCTGCTGTATCTACTAAGTTGAATTCAAATCCGAAGCGATTATAACGAGTGTCTATAGAATCTCTTGTAGTCCCCGCAATATCGGTAACTATGTATCGATTTTCGCCAATCAAAGCATTGATAAAAGAAGATTTTCCTGCATTAGGTCTTCCCAAAACTGCAAATCTAGGAAGCTCTTCTTCTTCTTCTTCTTGATCAGTATGATCGTCTGGTAACACCTTAACAAGATCGTCTAATAAATCTCCAGTACCGCTCCCGTTGGTCGCGGCTATCGAATAATAACGTTTAAAACCAAGATTGTAGAATTCTACAGCATCTGCCTCGCGTTTGTTATTATCTACCTTGTTTACTACTAAAAGGACAGGT
>QIIH01000078.1 GCA_003229235.1 Flavobacteriales bacterium
AGCTTTATACTATCAACACCGTGAATTAGGTCTACAAATTGGGCCATATACTTAACCTTGTTTCTTTGTACATGCCCAATCATATGCCACTGGATATCTTGTGGTAATTCGGCCCATTTAGCAGCCATTTCTTGAATTTTATTTTCGCCAAAAACTCGTTGCCCAGCCTCATAAGCTTCTAATATTTGAGGAACTGGCTTTGTCTTAGAGACAGCAACCAAGGCCACTCCTTGAGGTAGCTTTTTTTTAACGGCTTTTAAATTACTTTCAATATTCATTAGAATGTAGCCCTATTAAAATTCATAAATCGTTATTCCGCTTCGGAGCTTAGGCACAATAAAAGTACTTTTTGGTGGCATGGTTAATCCTGCATCAGCAACCTCTTTAAGTTCCCAATTTTGAATAGGAAGCATACTAAAGGCAACTTTAAACTTTTTGTTATCTACTGCATCCCTAATTCCCGAATTAGCTTCACTACCCGTAGAATAATCAAGACGTTTGTCGATACGCGGATTCTCGACACCTAATATGGGTTGTAATATGGTTTTATACAAAAGGCGAGTATCTAGGGCCTCTAATGGATTTGCAAAATCGTAATTGAGCTTACGCAGGTATAACGAATAAAATTCGCCATCTAAATACATACTAAAGTGATGTTTTTTTGACGGATGATAATAAGTGCTACCTCTATTTTCTATTCTGTACATGGCGTCTAAAGCAATCAAAAAAGACTCCTTAGAGTGTCCGTTGAGATCTTTTACCAATCGATTGAAGGCATAAATCCTCAAATCCTTTTCAGGAATAAGGTAACTCATAAAGTAATCGTAATTGCTATTAGTCTCAATATCTGCCTCAGATTGCCTCATTTCTTGGGAAAGCTTTACCGAAGACGCACACCTATGATGGCCGTCTGCAATGTATAAGGAAGAAATCTCCTTGAAAACCTCAGTTATCTTAGTTACCGTCTTTGTATCAGAAACAGGCCATAAGTAATGCGTGTCCCTATAGGTGGTGGTAAATTCGTATTCGGCTCTTTGCTCACATACTTTGTCCATAATAATTTCTAAAGAATCGTTATCGGGATAAGTAAGTAAAACTGGTTCTGCATTAAAACCAGCCACTTTAAGATATTCTTTAAAAACTCCTTCTCTACTAGAAATAGTGTCTTCGTGCTTTTTTATTACGTTATCTATATAGTCCTGAACACTAGTGGCCGCAATAAAACCTCTAAAATGCTGCCCTTCTCTATTGATTATTTGATATACATAAAAACTCGCTTGTTGGTCTTGCTTTATATAGCCGTCTTCTTTAAATTCTAAATAGCGGTTTCTAACGAGTTGATAACGTTCGCTCCCAGCGGTTCGTCGTTGATATCTAAACCCAGGGTTGATAATATGCAAAAAAGAAAACGGATTGGTCTTCATTCGTGCGTTTCGCTCCCCTAACGAGTAACTGTCGTAGGCGCGAGTTGCCATCAAGCTTACAATTTCTCGAGTGGGACGAACTGCCTTAAAAGGGATTACCGTTGCCATAAATTAGGCGAACATTTTTGCGACTTTCTCTGCTCTACGTGATTCGCTATAATCGTAAAAACCTTCCCCGCTTTTAATTCCGAGTTTGCCGGCCATTACCATATTTACTAGCAGTGGGCAGGGTGCGTATTTAGGGTTTTTAAAACCGTCGTACATCACATTTAAAATAGAAAGACATACATCTAATCCTATAAAATCTGCAAGTTGCAGCGGTCCCATAGGATGTGCCATTCCAAGTTTCATTACGGTATCTATCTCTGCAACTCCAGCCACATTGTTATAAAGGGTTTCTACCGCCTCATTAATCATAGGCATTAAAATTCTGTTGGCTACAAAACCGGGATAATCGTTTACTTCTACAGGTGCTTTTGCCAATTTCTTAGAAATTTCTGCAACTGTATCATAGGTTTCTTGACTAGTACTGTATCCTTTAATAATCTCGACCAATTTCATGATAGGCACGGGATTCATGAAATGCATGCCAATAACCATTTCTGGTCTGCTGGTTGCGGCAGCTATCTGAGTAATAGAAATAGAAGACGTATTTGAAGCTAGAATAGTATCGTCGGGACAAAAACTATCTAAGTCCTTAAAAATTTTAAGCTTAAGATCTAAATTTTCTGTAGCAGCTTCTACCACCAAACTTGCATATTCTACACCTTCTTCGAGTGAAGTGTAGGTTGTGATATTGCCTAAGGTATTGGCTTTATCGTCTTCGCTAATTTTTTCTTTAGCAACCATGCGATCCAAGTTTTTGGTAATAGTTGCCATTCCTCTATCTAAAGAAGCCTGAGAAACATCGATGAGTTGTACTTTATAATCAAATTGCGCAAAGGTGTGGGCGATCCCGTTTCCCATCGTTCCAGCTCCTATAACAGCTACGTTCTTCATTTATTTTATTTTATTTTAATTCTGAATTACTAAAGTTCTCAATAATTCCCATTGCTACTCTAAGTGCTTCTGTTCCTTGAGCTAAACTTACAATTGGGGTTGTATCTGTGTTGATTGAATTCGCAAAAGCCTCAAGCTCATCCAGTATGGCATTATTGGGTTGAACATCCGGATTTTCGAAATAAATTTGTTTTTTAAGACCCTCTGCGTTGGTGAGAATCATTGCAAAATCGTCAGGAGTTTCTGGAGCATCCATCATTTTTACTACTTCGCATTTTTTCTCCAGAAAGTCTACAGAGATATAAGCATCCTTTTGGAAGAATCGCGACTTACGCATATTCTTGAGTGAAATTCTACTCGCGGTCAAATTTGCGATACACCCATTTTCGAATTCAATACGAGCATTTGCTATATCTGGGGTTTCGCTAATAACTGATACCCCGTTAGACCTAATACTTTTTACTTCAGATTTAACAACGCTCAAAATGGCGTCTATGTCGTGAATCATTAAATCTAACACCACAGAAACATCAGTACCACGTGGGTTAAATTCCGCAAGGCGATGCGACTCAATAAACATAGGGTTGTCAAATTTATTAACTACAGCTCTAAAGGCAGGATTAAAACGCTCTACATGGCCTACTTGTCCTCGCACTCCATTCTTTTTGGCCAAATCTCTTAAAGCTTCAGCTTCTGCTACCGTGTTGGTGATTGGTTTTTCTATAAAGAGATGTTTACCCGCTTCTAATACCTTTTTTGCACATTCAAAATGATTCATGGTAGGGGTAACGACATCAACCATATCACAGGCTGCAATTAGATCCTCGATAGAATCAAAAGCATGATACCCAAATTCTTTTGCGGTGGCGGTGGCTGCCTTAGTATTGTCATCGTAAAAACCCAACAACTCGTATTGATCGGATTGTGTTAAGAGTTTAAGATGAATCTTTCCTAGGTGCCCGGCACCAATAACCCCGGCTTTTAACATGGGAGTGAGTTTAAATTATCAATAAAGGCTAGTGAGTTCTATAAAAACGTGCTTTCACGCGTAGCCTAGTAAGCTTCACAAAAATAACATTAATTTGGCGATTATCACAGGACAAAAACGCTCAGGTTCTTGTAATCAAACAATTTGTTTCGGTTATTTGTGTAGCTCAAAATCAAATCGTGAAAGACTCTTTTAGACATCAAGGAAAAAGGCAGCAATTAATTAAAACGCTGGAACAAAAAGGAATCGCCAATCAAGATGTTTTAGAAGCCATGGGGCGTGTCCCAAGGCATTTGTTTATGGATTCGGGCTTCGAAGATCACGCCTATGTAGACAAGGCTTTTCCTATTGGCGCAGATCAAACTATTTCACAACCTTATACTGTTGCTCGACAAACCGAGCTGCTGGAAATTAAAAAAGGCGATAAAGTGCTAGAAATAGGAACAGGCAGTGGCTATCAAACGTCTGTTTTGTTAGAGTTAGGCACCGTTGTATATTCTGTAGAGCGACAAAAAGAGCTTTTTAAAAAGGCCCAATTATTTTTACCCAAGTTAGGCTATCGTGCTAAGCGTCTTACTTTTGGCGATGGTTATAAGGGCATGCCAGGTTTTGCTCCCTTTGATGGAATCATAGTAACTGCTGGTGCTCCTTTTGTGCCAGAACCTTTGTTGGCACAACTCGCAGTAGGGGGGCATCTTGTGATTCCTGTTGGCCAAAAAGTGCAAATTATGACCGTTTTTACTCGTGAGAGCGAGAAAAAGTTTGTAAAAATCGAATACGGCGAATTTAGATTTGTACCGTTGTTGGAGGATAAAAATTAATTAGTCATGAGTAGCTAGTCTTTAGTCTTGAGTTTAAAATGTTGAAAC
>QIIH01000370.1 GCA_003229235.1 Flavobacteriales bacterium
GCTATATTTTGATGCCAATGCCATTTTGGTCTGATTTTTGAACTAATTAGTGTGCAAAAGTAGGTATAATGGCAAGATTATAAAAGAGAACAACATATTTTGCGAAAGAACAAAAAGTGCCTACATTCGCACTAAGTAATATTAAAAAATGGGTCTGAGCCTATAATCGATTATTATGTAGATTCGTCTAATAGAATCGATTTGTTAACGTGACTATCGTTTTAACGAGAAAGATATAGCGTACTTTCGCCCAAATAAATTTAAAGATTATGAAAAAGTTTATTCTTATTGCAGTAATTGGATTCATTGGCATGACGGCTTTTGGCCAGGCCAAGATTGAATTTAAGGCCGAAACGGTAGACTATGGAGAAATTCTTAAAGGAGCCGATGGAGTTCGTGTTTTTGAATTTACCAACACTGGAGATGTACCATTGGTAATTAGTGATGTAAAATCTAGTTGTGGATGTACTGTACCAGAAAAACCTAAAGATCCTATCGCACCAGGTGCCACAGGAATAATAAAGGTTAAATATGACACCAAGCGCATTGGGCCAATCAGAAAAACCATTTCGGTTTATTCTAATGCATCCGAGCCGGTTAAAGCTATTAAAATTAAAGGGAAAGTATTAGATCCAGACAGCAAAAAAAGCGTCTTGGAAAAAACTAAGTAGTTCCTTTTAAACAAAAACAAAAACCCTTCTTAACCGAAGGGTTTTTTATGCTTAAATAACTCGTTTTAACTTAATCGAAAATCGGTGTTTCTGCCCATTTCGTATAACAGAAAAAGCAAGTACTCTCCCTTCTTTAGAATAAAACATAGTATTTATCTTTTGCAACCCAAAGTGATGTGCGGGCTGCCCGTTTAGCAAGGCGAGCACATCGCCTTTTCTCATCCCAGCAATTGCCGCAAGAGACCCTTCTCTCACCTCAGATATTTTGTATATAGGTGCTAAGGTAATGGCATAAAGCCGTTGTGTTTAGTATATCGCAACTTCGTTACTGGCATTATTTGCCTATAGATTATTATTTACCCTCGCCCAATCCTTTTAATTTGATAGACTTTGCATTATTTAGCTGAATTGAATCCTTATTTTCTAGACTAAACAGAATTGTTGCATTTACGCCCGAATCAAGTAAAAAATCCAGTTCTACTCCATTTATCTTTATAGGAACAATCACCCGATTGCTCTTTAAAGTAAAAGAAAAAATTTCTCGTTCGATTGTTTTAGGCAATTCGAAGCTGCCTTGGGAATACCCAAAGGCCGAGTTTAAAACAATAAATAATAAAATAAAGACCTTCAATATTAGCAACTAATTTTCAAGATAAGTTACTAAAAAATACCCCTGTGATACCTTATCTTTGTCTTTATAACGCAATTTTAACTTTTGTTCTGCTTATGCCAGCAATATCAAAAAAGGGCCTGCAAATGCCCGAATCGCCGATTAGAAAATTAGCTCCTTATGCCGAACAAGCATATAAGGAAAACAAAAAAGTATATCACCTCAATATTGGGCAACCAGATATTAAATCGCCTCAAATTGCGATGGACGCTGTTGCCAAACATTCAATAGATGTATTGGCGTATTCTCCAAGTGAAGGAAGCAATGCCTATCGTGAGAAATTAGCTGGATATTATAAGAGTAAAAATATCGCAGTCACTCCAGATCAAATCATAGTAACTACTGGCGGTAGTGAAGCGCTTTTATTTACAATGGGTTGTATTGCAGACATTGGGGACGAGATAATTATCCCCGAGCCCTTTTATGCCAATTATATTGGCTTTGCTAAAGCTTCAGGGGTAGCTGTTGTACCGGTAGTTTCTAAAATAGAAGACAACTTTGCATTACCTCCAATCGAAGATTTTGAATTGTTAATAACGACCAAAACCAAGGCTATATTAATTTGCAATCCTGGTAATCCAACCGGTTATTTATATTCGAAAGAAGAGATTCAGAAATTGGCAAAAATTGCTCTTAAACACGATCTTTATCTCGTTGCAGACGAAGTTTATCGTGAATTTGCATACGACGGGGCTTCACATTATTCTATCCTACAAGAAGCAGGCTTAGAAGAACACGCTATCATGATCGATTCGGTTTCTAAGCGTTATAGTATGTGCGGTGCCAGAATAGGTTGTTTAGTATCTCGAAACCCTAAAATAATGGCAACTGCCTTAAAGTTTGCACAAGCCAGATTGAGTCCTCCTACCTTTGCCCAAATAGCCAGCGAAGCTGCTTTAGCAACTCCACAAAGCTATTTTGATGACGTATTAGAAGAATACACCGAAAGGCGTAATCTGTTGGTAGAAAAACTAAAGGAAATCCCAGGTGTGAACATCGGATTACCAAAAGGAGCTTTTTATTGTATTGCACAATTACCAGTAAAAGACACGGATGTATTTGCACAATGGCTGCTCGAAAAATTTGATCTAAATGGCGAAACTGTAATGGTTGCTCCGGCTGCTGGGTTTTATTCGACTCCGGGGGCTGGTAAAAATCAAGTACGTATTGCCTATGTTCTCAATAAAGAAAGTCTTGTAAAAGCGGTCGACATCCTCAGAGCAGCTTTAGAATCTTATAACGACTAAGCATGCAAATAGAGCACAACAAATCTCTTAAGGCTTATAATACGTTTGGTATAGATGTAATTGCGCATCATTTTTATCAAATTGATTCTAAAACACAGCTTCTTGAGTATTTAAAACAAAACAATGGCAGCCCTGTATTTGTTCTAGGTGGCGGAAGTAATTTACTGCTAACCAAACCTATAGAAGCAACGGTATTGCAAATTAATTTAAAAGGCATTTCGGTAGTCCAAGAAGACGACCAATTTGTAATTATTAAGGTAATGGCGGGCGAAAATTGGCACGAAACTGTACAATATTGTGTAAATAACAATTACGGCGGAATAGAGAACCTTTCCTTGATTCCAGGTAATATTGGAGCTGCGCCCATACAAAATATTGGTGCCTATGGGGTTGAGTTAAAAGATGTTTTTGCTTCATGCGAAGCAGTTAACAGGATTACTGGTGAGATTGTTAATTTTTCGAAAGAAGATTGTCAATTTGGCTATCGTGATTCTTATTTTAAAAACGAGGGGGAAAATCTTTTTATCATAACCAGCGTTCAATTGCGACTAAGCAAAAAAGACCATACCATTAAAATCGACTATGGCGCAATAAAACAAACACTAGATGCAAAACAAATTTCTAATCCGAGTATCAAAGAGGTTTCTGATGCCGTGATCGAAATTAGACAATCCAAGTTGCCAGATCCTGCCAAAATAGGAAACAGCGGAAGCTTTTTTAAAAACCCGGTTATAGAAAATAAAGCCTTCGAGACTTTTCATAACAAATTCCCGGAAGCCCCATATTATCAAGTTGATAAACAGCATTTTAAAGTACCTGCTGGCTGGCTTATCGAGCAAGCTGGTTTTAAGGGAAAACGCTTCGGCGAAGCAGGAGTTCACGACAAACAAGCCTTGGTTTTGGTAAATCACGGCAATGCTACTGGAACTCAAATCTGGGAGTTAGCACAATTAATTCAGCATAAAATAAAAGAGGAGTTTAACATCAATATAGTACCAGAAGTAACCATAATCTAATCTTCTAGATATTTAATTATATGTACTATGCCATTACTGGCATGCAAATCGCTTGAGTAAAACCAGGCCTTTTTTTCGTTTGAATTTGATTCAAAAAATAATGTGTCGTTCAATTCATAAATAGCAATCTCCTTCACATTATAGGTTTTAAAGCTTGTTTTAGACCTTAAGCTAGAGAAACTTTTGTAAATATTCGGAGTCGAATGAGCCCCTTTTACTATATACGAAGCCACCCAGCCAGAAATTTCTCCGAAATCTGATTTGGCTGTCACCGCTCTAATCTCCTGCGAATTTAATACTGCAAAAACAGTAAATGGACCCTCTTCTGTTTTTAAAATAGAATCTAATGTAGTATTGCTCAATGCAGCAACAAATTGACTCAATTGAGGGCGCTCAACCATTCGATCAACTACATTATTTGGCTGGATCACCACCTCAAGAACAGAAACAGTTATGGAATCCTGAATGGCTAACGAATCAATAGTCTGAATCACAATTGCCTCTGGATGATTAGTTTTAGCGACTTCTTGCCCACAACTAAGTAGTGTTAAAGATGTTAATATCCCCAAAAATAGCACTCTTAATATGTAATTATTTGTCTTCACTAGAGACTTAAAGATATCAAAAGATTGTATTTTTGTACTATGAAATTGTTGTTAATTGTAATCGGATTAT
>QIIH01000427.1 GCA_003229235.1 Flavobacteriales bacterium
ATGCAATATTTAGCTACCATGACAAACGAGCAAACCCTTGCGATCTACTCAGGTCACCCTATGGGTTTGTTTCCTTCGCATGCAGAGGCTCCGCGTGTGGTAGTTACAAACGGGATGATGATCCCTAATTATTCGAAGCCAGACGACTGGGAGCGCTTTAACGCCTTAGGAGTTACCCAATACGGGCAAATGACTGCTGGTAGTTATATGTATATCGGGCCACAGGGAATCGTTCACGGAACCACCATCACAGTACTCAATGGTTTTAGAAAAATTAAAAAAGACCCAGTAGGCGGTTTATTTGTTACCTCTGGTTTAGGAGGCATGAGTGGCGCGCAACCCAAAGCAGGGAACATTGCGGGCTGTGTTACCGTATGTGCAGAAGTAAATACAAAAGCGACTCATACAAGGCATTCACAAGGTTGGGTAGACGAGGTGATTAGCGATGTCGATAAACTTGCCAATCGAGTTAAACAGGCATTGACAAATAAAGAAACCGTATCTATTGCCTACGATGGCAATGTGGTAGATGTTTGGGAACATTTTTACGAGCAGAATGTCCATATCGATTTAGGAAGTGATCAGACATCGTTACACAATCCTTGGGCAGGTGGATATTACCCAGCTGGGATGAGTCTTGAAGCTGCAAACGAGTTAATGGCCGAAAACCCAGCCCTGTTTAAAGAAAAAGTTCAGGAAAGTTTACGACGTCATGCAGATGCAATTAACAAACATGCAGATCGTGGCACTTACTTTTTTGACTACGGAAACGCGTTTCTGTTAGAAGCCTCACGGGCAGGAGCAGATATTTTGGACACTACTAATCCGGAGCGAGAATTTAGATATTCTAGTTATGTGCAAGACATCATGGGCCCTATGTGCTTTGATTATGGCTTTGGTCCTTTTAGATGGGTATGTGCTACGGCAAATCCAGCAGACTTACAGCAAACCGATAACATCGCCAGTGAAGTTTTAGAGAAATTGATGGAAACTGCGCCAGAAGAGATTCAGCAGCAAATGGCAGACAATATTAAATGGATTAAAGGTGCACAAGAAAACAAACTAGTAGTTGGGTCTCAAGCGCGAATTTTATATGCTGATGCAGAAGGTAGAACAAAAATTGCCTCTGCTTTTAACGATGCGATTAAAGCCGGGAAAATTGGCCCAGTAATTTTAGGGCGAGATCACCATGATGTATCCGGAACCGATTCTCCATACAGAGAAACCTCAAATATTTATGATGGAAGCAGTTTTACGGCAGACATGGCAATTCAGAATGTTATTGGAGACAGTTTTAGAGGCGCCACCTGGGTAAGCATTCACAATGGGGGTGGTGTTGGCTGGGGAGAGGTTATAAATGGGGGCTTTGGTATGGTTCTTGATGGTTCTAAAGAGGCACAAAAGCGACTTACATCTATGTTATTTTGGGATGTAAACAACGGTATTGCCAGACGTAGTTGGGCCAGAAATGACGAAGCCATATTTGCAATAAAAAGAGCTATGCAGCAACAACCTCTTTTGCGAGTTACGGTTCCTAATAAAGTGAACGACAATCTTTTTAAAAGTAAGCTATGACCATTAAAAACACATTTCCAGTATTGCTGCTATTTTTAGTTGCTAGCGCCTGTTCTACAGTAAAAGTTGCAAGCGATTACGATACTACAGCAAATTTTGAAAGCTATAATTCGTTTGCATTTTATAAACCAGGGGTAGATAAAGCGCATATTTCTGATCTTGACAAAAAGAGAATTTTACGTGCTATAGATGCGCAACTCACTGCAAAAGGAATGACCAAATCGGAAACTCCTGATTTGCTTGTGAGTATTTTTACAAAAGAACACGAGCGCATCAATGTGTACAATAGCAATTATGGTTATGGTTGGGGCTGGAATCCCTATTGGTATGGTGGTTACGGCCAATCTGTAAGTCGAACAACCGAAGGAACTTTGTTTATTGACTTAATAGATGCAAAGACCGACGAATTGGTATGGCAAGGTATGGGTACTGCCGATATTGCGAACCTTAGTGTAGAAAAAAAAGAAGCTAAAGTCGCTTTAATTGTGTTTGAGATTCTGGCAAAATATCCTCCAGTCTCTGAATAACCAAAAAATGAAATTCTAATACTATAGAGGAAAATTTTCCTTTTAAGCTAAACTAATAAGACAGTAATTGTAATATTTTCGCCTTCACCTTCTCTGTAGACGGAACCATGGTTTGCTCTAAGGTTGAATTAAGCGGAATTGCAGGCATATTCTCACTGCCAATTACCATTACTGGTGCATCGATAAAGGTGAAGCATTCTTCTCCTATTCGGCCAGCCAAAGCTCTAGAAAACGAATTCTCGGAAGGCTCTTCTGTAACCACTAAACATTTACCGCACTTTTTAACCGAAGCAAATACAGTATCGTAATCTAAGGGATGAAGTGTTCTTAAATCTACTACCTCGATACGATCTTGCATCTCTAACTCTGCCGCGGCATTTAATGCCCAATGCACGCCCATTCCGTAAGTAATAATGCTTAAAGTCTCTATTTCTTCTTGCTTCCAAATTTCTTGTAACACCCAAGCTTTTCCAAAAGGTAGGATGTAATCTTCTGCAGGTTCGAGCGAAGTCGCTCCTTTGGTACCTGGAACTTTACTCCAATACAAACCTTTGTGCTCAAAAATAACCACAGGGTTTGGGTCGTAATAAGCAGCCTTTAAAAGCCCCTTTAAATCTGCCCCGTTACTCGGATAGGCAATTTTGATTCCACGAATATTGGCAACAACACTCTCCACAGATGATGAGTGATAAGGGCCTCCACTCCCGTAAGCCCCAATAGGAACTCGTAAAATCATAGATACTGGCCATTTACCATTAGATAAATAACAGCTGCGACTCACTTCTGTAAACAGCTGGTTAAGCCCTGGCCAAATATAATCTGCAAACTGTACCTCGACGATAGGTTTAAGCCCAACGGCGCTCATTCCAACGGTAGAGCCCACAATAAAAGCCTCTTGAATAGGTGTATTAAACACTCTATTATCGCCAAATTTTTGAGCCAAGGTTGCAGCTTCTCTAAATACACCACCTAGGCGTCCACCTACATCTTGCCCATATAACAAACACTCTTTGTGCTTTGTCATTAGTTCTTCGATAGCAAATAAAGCACAATCTACCATCACAACGGGCTCTGCCCCTTCCGGGCTACGCTCCCCTGCTTCTTCTAAAACTGGAGTAGGTGCAAAATCGTGGGTATATAAATCTTCAGGCAAAGGATCTTCTGCCGTCAATGCCTTTTTAAAATGTGCTGCTACTTGGGCGATAGCAGTATCTTCTATAGTATCAATTTCTTGCTGATTAAAGCCATTTTGACTCAACAGTTGTTTTAATTTTGGATATGGATCTTGAGAACGAGCTTCTTCTAAATCGTCTCGATACCATTCCATACGCACCCCAGAAGTGTGATGATTAAGCAACGGAACCTCGGCATGTACCAAAAATGGTCTACGCTCTTCGCGCATTGTTTTAATTACATCTTGCAAGGTGTTATAAGACTGTTCAAAGTCTGTTCCGTCTATAGTCACGGCTTCTAAGCCATGAAAACCCGCAGCATATTCGTAGGCATTTTGTGCTCGAGTCTCGGCTGCAGTAGCACTAATATCCCACCCATTATCTTGAACCAAATACAATATTGGCAACTGCTTTAAAGCAGCCATTTGAAAGGCTTCGGCTATTTCGCCTTCGGTTACAGAAGCATCGCCTAACGAACATACCACTATGGGTGCATTCCCGCGTAGGCGGGAATCTTCTGAATGAACTTCCTGATTATACCAATCTACGTCGATGCCTTGAGGAGATTTGTTCTCGTTATTTGTTGTCTCTTCTTGAAGAGAAATAACACTTTCGCGATATTTAAACCCCATAGCTACACCTGTTGCAGGTATTGCCTGCATCCCAGTTGCCGAACTTTGATGTGGAATCTTAGGTTTATCGTCGTCTCTTAAACTAGGATGACAGTAATAAGTACGCCCAGCAGAAAATGGATCGTCTTTTTTGGCGAGTACTTGCAACATTAGATCGTAAGGCTCCATCCCGATTGCTAATAGCATACTATCGTCTCTGTAATATGGGAAGGCATAATCTTGGGGTAAAAGTTGCATCCCCAAAGCCGTTTGAATCACTTCGTGCCCGCGAGAAGTAGCATGTACATACTTAGAAACTAACTTAAAATTAGCCTCATAAAGCTCGGTCATTGCTT
>QIIH01000268.1 GCA_003229235.1 Flavobacteriales bacterium
CATTTCGTCAAAGAGCTGAACACTCAATTTGGCTCCAGTACAACCTAGAGGGTGTCCCAAAGCTATGGCTCCACCATTTACATTTACGATCTCTTGATTAAGATTTAATTCGCGTATAACTGCTAACGATTGCGAAGCAAAAGCTTCGTTTAATTCGATAAGTTCAATATCGCTTTGCTTTAGCCCAGCTTGTTTTAGAGCCTTCGGAATTGCCTTTACAGGGCCAATTCCCATGATTCTTGGTTCAACTCCAGCTACTGCAAAATTGACCATGCGTGCGATAGGTTCTAGATTCAATTCTTTAACCATTTCTTCGCTCATCACTAGTACAAAAGCGGCACCATCACTCATTTGAGAAGAGTTACCCGCGGTTACGCTTCCATCGGCAGCAAATACTGGCCTCAGTTTTCCCAAAACTGCTTTAGAAGTGTCGGCTCTTGGGCCCTCGTCTTTTGCTACTTTATAGGTTTTAGTTTCTTTATTTCCTGCTGAATTAACAAAAGTATGTTCTATTTCGATCGGAACAATTTGTTCTTTAAAACGACCTTCACTCTGTGCTTTTAACGCTTTTTGGTGCGAGTTGTAAGCAAACTCGTCCTGATCTTCTCTAGAGACATTAAACTGATTAGCGACAGCTTCTGCGGTAAGTCCCATGCCCCAATAGTAATCTTCTTTGCCTTCTTTTGCCAAAGCATAATCTGGGGTAGGTTTATATCCTCCCATTGGGATAAAACTCATGCTTTCTGCTCCCCCGGCGATAATGCAATTGGCCATACCGCTCTGAATTTTAGCCGTTGCCATTGCAATTGTCTCAACTCCAGATGCACAATATCTGTTCACTGTTACTCCAGGTACGTCCTCTATTTTTAAGCCCATTAATGAGATAAGTCGCGCCATATTTAGGCCTTGTTCGGCCTCTGGCATAGCATTACCAACCATCACATCGTCTATACGTGTTTTGTCTAATTCTGGAAGTTGTTCCATCATAAAACTAATGGTCTCTGCTGCCAATTGATCAGGGCGCTTAAAGCGAAACAATCCTCTTGGAGCTTTCCCAACTGCCGTTCTGTAGGCCTTTACTATATATGCGGTTTTATTCATAATCTTTTAGTTGTGACTTTTAATCAGTAATCAATAGTCAATAATCAATTTCTAAGAGGTTTCCCTTTTTTAAGCATATGTTCTATACGCTCCAAGGTTTTGCGCTCTGTACACAAGGATAAAAAGGCTTCACGTTCTAAGTCGAGCAGGTATTGTTCACTTACTCTTTGCGGTTCAGATAAATCACCTCCAGCCATTACATAGGCTAGTTTATTGGCAATCTTCTGATCGTGCTCACTAATGTATTTTCCGGCTTGCATAGCATCTGTTCCTACTAAGAACATACCCAACGCTTGCTTTCCAAGAACTTTTACATCGGTGCGCATAACAGGTTTGGTATACCCTCGATCTGCCAATATACGCGCATACCCTTTTGCAGTTGCCAGTTGTCTGTCTTTGTTAACGACCACAATATCTTTTCCTTTCTGCAGAATACCATAATCATAAGCTTCGTAAGCCGAAGTTGCAACCTTGGCCATTCCAATGGTCAAAAAATATTCTTGCAAGACATTAAGTTCTACATCATTTTTGTGAAAAGTATCACTTGCGCGAAGCGTCATTTCTTTACTTCCGCCACCACCTGGAATAACACCTACACCAAATTCGACCAAGCCAATATAAGTTTCGGCTGCTGCTACAACCATGTCGGCATGCATAGAAAGTTCACATCCTCCGCCAAGAGTCATGCCGTGAGGTGCTGCTATTGTTGGGATAGACGAATAACGCATACGCATCATGGTGTCTTGAAAATACTTAATAGCCATATTGAGCTCGTCGTATTCTTGTTCGACAGCCATCATAAAAATCATCCCAATGTTAGCTCCCACAGAGAAGTTTGCTGCTTGATTACCAATTACTAGTCCGGCAAAATCTTTCTCAGCTAAATCGATAGCCTTGTTAAGACCAGCCAACACATCACCTCCAATAGTATTCATCTTACTTTGGAATTCTACATTTAAAATTCCATCACCAAGATCTTCTACCACAACGCCACTATTTTTAAATACTTCGTTGCTTTTGCGAATGTTATCCAGAATAATAAAAGCATCCTGTCCTGGCTTCTTGAGCATTGTTTTTTGCGGAATGTCATAATAATAAGTAGTACCCTCTTTAATATCGTAAAAGGTGCTGTTCCCGTTATCTAACATTTCTTGTATCCATGTAGCAACTTCTAAGCCTTCGTCTGCAGCGAGCTTTAATCCAGCTTCTACGCCTATGGCATCCCAAATTTGGAAAGGTCCATGTTCCCAACCAAAGCCAGCTTTCATTGCGTCGTCAATCTTATATAAGTCGTCAGAAATTTCAGGAATTCTATGCGAGACATACGCAAATAGTGCGGCCAATGTTTTTCTGTAAAATGTCCCAGCTTTGTCTTTACCATTTACTAAAACACTAAAGCGGTCTATTACATTGTCGATAGATTTTGTTAGCTCAAGCGTAGCAAAAGATGCGCGTTGTTTGGTTCTGTATTCTAAGGCGTTTAAGTCTAAAGATTCGATTCGGCTGCTGCCGTCGTCGTTTTTCAACTTTTTATAAAAACCTTGGCCTGTTTTACTCCCTAGCCATTTGTTTTCTACCATGGTGTTGATAAAATCTGGAAGCGTAAAAATCGCAATGCGCTCGTCTTCTGAACAATTTTGTGCGATACCATTGGCAACATGCACCAAAGTATCAAGGCCTACAACATCTACGGTTCTGAAAGTTGCCGATTTTGGTCTGCCTATTACAGGGCCAGAAAGCTTGTCTACTTCTTCTATAGTAAGGCCCATCTCTTTTACGACATGAAACAAGCTCATAATGCTAAAAATTCCTACGCGATTCCCGATAAATGCTGGAGTGTCTTTAGCAACTACAGATGTTTTACCCAAATATTGCTCACCATAACTGTTTAAAAAGTCAAGAACATCTGGCGAAGTCTTAGGCCCAGGTATAATTTCGAATAACTTTAAATAGCGTGCAGGGTTAAAAAAATGTGTTCCACAGAAGTGCTTTTGGAAGTCTTCCGAACGCCCTTCACTCATAAATTTTATAGGTATCCCAGAAGTATTAGAGGTGATGAGGGTTCCTGCTGTTCTGTATTTTTCTAGGTTTTCAAAAACTTGTTTTTTTATATCCAATCGCTCTACAACAACCTCTATAATCCAATCAACCTCGCTCACTTTGGCAATATCATCTTCGAGATTTCCAGTTGTAATCAAGGTTGCAAACTTTTTATGGTAGAGCGGTGCGGGTTTCGACTTTATAGCCGCCGCTAAGGCATCATTTACAAGGCGATTTCTTACGACAGCATCATTTAAACTTAGCTCTTTTGCCTGTTCTTTAGCGTTGAGTTCTCTTGGCACTATATCTAATAAGAGTACCTCGACCCCGATATTTGCAAAATGACAAGCGATGCCGCTCCCCATAATACCAGACCCAATTACCGCTATTTTATTTATGGTACGTTTTGCCATTTGTTATACGATTTTTACTTTTTTGTATACTTTTTTTGTTTGAATTAGCTCCATCATCACTTCTAAAACCGATTTAAAAGTTTCTAAATCTTCTGTGCTTATCTTGTCTTTAACGGCCTCGTCGAATGTGATAATAACTTGTTTGGAGTAATCACGCATCTCTTTCCCGAACTCTGTAAGGTGGATAATAACACCTCTACCATCCGTAGGATTAGGTTTACGCTGGATGAGTCCTTTTTCTTCCATCGTTTTTAATGTACGAGATAGGCTAGTGGCTTCCATTCCCATTTTGGGACCCAAAGAAGTAGAAGAGGTGCCATTTTCTGGATCAATGCTTATTAGCGCAAAGCCCGTTGCCATGGTACTGCCTTTTTTGCCAGCTTCTTCGTTGTACATTTTGGCCACAGACATCCAAGTGGCGCGTAGCAAGTAGTCGATGGTTTTTTCTTTCATGAGAACCCAATTAGTTCCCAAAGATAAAGAATTTTATTATGCACGCATAATAAAATTACATAAAATAGAGTCATGGCTTCTCTATAAACGGCAAGCCTTTAGTAAAGCAATAGAATCAAAACATTTTATGAACCTGAGTTCGACCTAAAATTTAATTTACAGAGCTCTAAGAAAAGGTGAGATTTGAAATGTAAAGTTTAAAGGAATATCTAGATATTTTA
>QIIH01000199.1 GCA_003229235.1 Flavobacteriales bacterium
GAAAAGGAGTAATACATAAAAACGTTTCTCTATTTTATAGGGAAGACAGAAAAAACAATAGGATTTATTTGATTACATTTTTTAATAATCGGATGAATCCAAAGACATTGAATAGGTTATTAAAACAATAACTAAATAAGAATTGATAAAGAACGGCTTGAAATAAATAAGAGATTAGCAGCATTTATTTACCTAATAATTCCCTTGCTAGCGCCAGTCTCCTGACTGGTGCTAATAAGGCAAATATGAACCTGCGATAAAATTCAAGCGAATTTAAAACCCGTCCTGGCGCCTATCGATAGTCGAAAAATGTTGCGTCCGATGTCGCTCGCCGATTCTTGTGTAGCAATTTGCCTGCAAACTTGCGCAGCAAAAGCGAGTGATTCAGCAAATTTTGAGTGGTTTTGCCAAAGGCAAAAATTGATTAAAGCGGGGCTAGAGTTTTTTGGTCCTTTTTGCGGCGATGGGAAAAAGTATGAGAGAATTTTTTAAGGAGTGAACTATAAAGCCAGCTTTGCTGGCGCGACTCCCGGAGGCGAAATCGACGTTAGGAGATTCATGAGCACTTATTTATCAAATTTTAAAGTGCGAATAAACGAAAAAAGGCTACCGGAGAGAGTACGTCACTCGTTTCTCTCGTTCCGTGCACACCCCTAACCAAAGTAGCAAATGCATCTAGCTGTTTTTTACATTACCGAACGATGTTTCTAAGAAACCAAACATCTAGTAGATGTTTGAGCGAGGTACCCGCGAAGCGGAAGAACAAGAAACACCTTTAGGAGAGAGTACGTCGTTCACTCTGTTCACTCCGTGCTCACTCCTTTCCAAAGTTGCAATTAGAATCCATCCCGTCAGGCTTCGCCTGTCTCGATTTTTTATCTTATTCGCTTATAAAAGCAAGCTTTTAACGCTATAAAACAAAAAATCCCGTTGCCAATGGCAACGGGATTTTGAGTGTCGTGGAGCCGGGGGCTGCCGACGATAAAAAAATGTCCTGTGGACATTTTTAGGAAGGCATTAGCCAGCTTCGCTGGCGCGACTCCCGAAGGCGTAACGAAAAAAGGCTACCCGTGGGTAGCCTTTGTGAGTGGAGCCGGAGGGAGTCGAACCCTCGTCCAAACGGGTAATGAAAATGCCTTCTACATACTTAGTCTTTAATTAATTTTAGACGAACCGCCGGTTAAAGACTACCAAGAATTCGCTTAGCTTCAATTTGAGTTTCGCTGCTTTATCAAAGCCCTAAAGCGGCTAGGTTTACATTTACGAATACTCTATATCGAATGCCGCAAACCAAGGCCTTCGAGAGTATTCCTGCTTGCCTACCTAGTAGGCCGAGGCATTATCCTACTATAATTCGGATTATGCAGCTAGGGCGTAGTTATTCTCGCCGTTTAAAAGTGTGAATCATGATATTTACGAGCTATGTCCCAGCGCTCGGTATGCTTACATTCCAATTAGTCCCGCTGTCAAAACCAGTCGGCCCCTAATATTCCTGCGAAAGCAGGAATCTCATAATATTTTACAATCATGAGTGTATTTTCAATGAACTTATAGTGTTCCAGCGAAGTAGTCCAGTAGCGAGCTGCGCTCTGCTTCTGGGCACTTCTCTGTCGTGCTTTCGGCAGTCGCTTTTTTTACTTCGTAAAAAAGAGCTTCAACAAAGCCTCTATCACTAACACAGGCTCGCAAAGGTAAACAAATTAGCCTATCTTTACTCGCTGTAAAGTAAGAACAAAAAGCATTCCAAATGGCAATAAAATTCGCACTAATCAAAGAACGTAAGTCTCCACCCGATCGTAGAGTGGTTTTTTCTCCCGAAAAGTGTCAAGAAGTCATGCAATCCTACCCGGAGGCACAAATTATTGCCGAAGCTAGCGACATTCGCATTTTTACAGACGAGCAGTATTTGGCCAAAGGCGTTACGGTAGCACAAGATGTAACAGATTGTGAGGTAATGCTGGGCGTAAAAGAAGTTCCTAAATCGGATTTGATTGCTGGTAAAAAGTATTTCTTTTTTAGCCATACCATCAAAAAGCAACCCTATAACCGAGCGTTATTACAAACCATTCTAGAGAAGAAGATCGAAATGTACGATCACGAAACCATTGTAAAGCAAAATAGCGCACGCCTAATTGGTTTTGGACGCTATGCAGGCTTGGTTGGGGCATATAACGCTTTTAGATTGTTAGGAATTCGCGATGGTTTGTTCCAACTTCCTAAAGTTGAGACCCTCGCAGATTTCGAAGCCATGAAAGCCCAATTGAGGGAGATTACCCTTCCTAATATCAAGATAATTTTAAGCGGAACCGGTAAAGTTGCCAAGGGCGCAAAAGAGATTCTAGACTGTTTACAAATCACAGAAATAACAGACCAACGTTATTTAACTTCAGATTTTGACGAACCTGTTTATTGTCTTATAGACGTTACCGAATACAACAAACGCAAAGACGGAAAGCCTATCGACAAGTGGGAATTTTATAAAGACCCATCTGGCTATAAGAGCGATTTTATGAAGTACGCTGGCGAAAGCGACCTATTTATCGCCGGGCATTTTTACGGCGATGGAGCTCCTTATTTATTCACCCAAGACGATGCAAAAAGCAAAGGCTTTAGAATCAATTTAGTGGCAGATATCTCTTGCGATATTGATGGCCCAGTAGCAAGTACAATCAAATCTTCTACCATAGCCGATCCTTTTTATGGCTACAACCCTAAAACAGGAGATGAATGCGATTATAACAAAGCTGGTGCTATAGCTGTGATGGCAGTAGACAACTTACCATGTGAACTGCCTAAAGATGCTAGCGAAGGCTTTGGTGAAATGTTTTTAGAACATGTAATTCCGGCTTTCTTTAACGAAGACAAAGACGGTATTTTGGCTCGTGCAAAAATGACTACACACCAAGGTACGCTTACAGAGCGTTATGCGTATTTACAAGATTTCGTAGACGGAAAAGAATAATTACTCTTGATTAATTAACCTGTAAATTAAAACGGCTGTCCTCTTAGTGAGATCCTCAAAAGTATTTAGGTTAATGGTTTCTTGTGGAGTATGAGCTCCATTGCCCATAGATCCTAAACCATCTAAGCAATCTACATATTGAGCAACAAAAGAAACATCTGCTGCGCCGCGTTTACCGGGATCGTAGGCTACAACGCCACCTTGTTCGAGATCGAGACTCACGGTATTTAAAACGTCAAGAACAGCCTGATTACCTTCTGTAGGCCCCATTGCTGGGTAACTGTCTATAAAACTAATAGTTGCCGATGTTTGAGGTAAATTATTGGCAACAATCTCGCGCATTTTTGCTCTAGCTCGCTGCTTTTGGTCTTCAGAAATAAAGCGAAGGCCACCTTTTACAACAGCAGTTTGAGCAACTACATTAGACTTTCCGAAAGTATCTCCTTTGCTATTTACTTCGTCGTGATTTACAAAAGTACCTCCTATGATAACACCCGGATTAAATGTCAAATACTCTTCACCACGCACTTGGTTGTAAAACTCGTTTACGATTCTGGAAAGTTCAAAAATGGCTCCAGCACCAGTGTTTTCGCTAAAGATGCTCGAAGAATGAGATCTTTTTCCGGTTACTTCTACCTTCCAGCCAGAAGATCCTCTTCTTGCTATCGTGGCATTGTTAAACCCTGTTGAATTCTCAAACCCAAGGGCGATATCACTCCGTTTAGCGGCCTCTATTAAATCTTTTCGGCTAATAGTTAATGGCTTGCCTGTACTTTCTTCGTCTCCTGTAAAGGCTACAATAATTTGGGCATCGTCTAAAAATCCTTCTTCTTGTAGGGCTCTAAGTGCAAAAAGGACAATTACATCGCCACCTTTCATGTCGTTTCCGCCAGGGGCGTGCGCAATACTATCGTTCACCATTTTAAACTCCTGAAAAGGACTATCTGCCTCAAAAACGGTATCTAAATGGCCAATTAGTAAGAGCTTTTTGCCTTTAGTACCTTTAGTTTCGGCAAAGAAATGCCCAGCTCGATTCATATCTGCGGGCATTTCGATCCATTTAGTTTCAAATTGGATATCGCTAAAAGCGTCATCAAAAACGGCACCAACTTCCCCAACACCATCTAAGTTGAGCGTACCACTATTTATGCTTACCACTTTCTTTAAAAATTCGATTGCCGCATTATTATTTTTGGTAAC
>QIIH01000342.1 GCA_003229235.1 Flavobacteriales bacterium
AGTCGCTTAATGTAATTCTAACAGAAGTAATTCCTTCTGATAAGTTTACAGTGCAATTAGAAGCGATGGACAGTAAAGCCAATCCGTTTGTAATTACACAGCCAGAATTTATGCGCCGTATGAAAGAGATGCAACAGTCTGGCGGCGGCGGCGGAATGTTTGGAATGGGTAACTTACCAGAAATGTACAATTTGATCGTAAATACCAATCACGAGCTTATCGGGCAAATTATGGAAACCAAAACTCAGAAAAAGAAAGAGCGTTTGATTAACCAGGCTTTAGACTTGGCAAAACTCTCTCAAAACTTGCTTAAAGGCGAAGACATGACGCATTTTATTAAACGAAGCTACGAGATGATTAAATAATCATTTTGTTATTACATTTATAAGCCGCTCTTTTTAGAGCGGCTTTTTTTATCCGTATATTTAGGCTACTAAACTAAAATTACCGCAATGAAACTAGTAGTTATTCTCCCTTTGCTGTTTTTGACGGTTTTGAGCTGTAAAGACTCGACCAAAGAAAACCAACCTAACGTAGAGGTCACTTCGTTAAACCAAATATTAGAAGAGTACCAAGAAGGCCGCTACCAACTATATCCATGGGAAGCCACTTTTGCAGGCGATGCCCGATTTAACGATTTGTTACCTAATTTTTATTCGCAAGAATTCTTAAATAAAGAAGAAGCCTTTTTTGTCGATATAAAGAAGCAAATCAACATGGTACGCAATGGCGATCTAGATGAAACCGATCTGCTTAGTAAAAAAGTATTGCTATGGGAGGTCGAAATGCAGTTAAGCGGGCGAGATTTTCCTGGAGAATTGTTGCCGATGAATCAGTTTAATTCACCGCTGCTCATGTTTGCACAACTAGGTAGTGGCGCCAGTGCCCAGCCCTTCAAGACTCCCAAGGATTATAGAGATTGGCTTTCAAGACTGGATAGTTTTATCCCAATTATAGATACGGCCATAGCCAATATGAACAAAGGAATTAAACTAGGATATGTATTGCCAAAAACATTAACGGCTAAAGTGATTCCACAGATAAATAGTTTGGTGACAGAATCTGCAGCGCAGAGTTTGTTTTATGGGCCTATAGCTAATATACCAGACGATTTTACCGAAGACGACAAAACAGAATTTACTGATAGCTACACAAAGATGATCGAGCAGAGAATTGTTCCTAAAATAAGAGAACTCTCTACTTTTTTAAGTGAGGTTTATTTACCTGCCTCACGCGAAACTTCAGGAATTGATGACCTTCCAGGAGGAACCCTTCAATACAAGAATCTCATCAAACTTTTTACTACAACAGATATGACGGCCAGCAAGATTCACGAGCTTGGTTTAAGCGAAGTGGCTCGAATAAGATCAGAGATGGAACTGGTTAAAAAACAAGTAGGTTTTGAAGGCACATTGTCAGAGTTTTTTGATCATGTACGCAATCGTAAAGAATTAATGCCATTTACAGATCCACAACAGGTAATTGACAATTTTAATGCGATTCACGAGAAAATGAAACCGCAAATAGAAAAATTGTTCGACAATGTCCCTGATACTCCTTTTGAGGTTCGCCGTACCGAAGCATTTAGAGAGGCTTCTGCTAGTGCTCAATACAATCCAGGGTCGTTAGATGGTACTCGACCTGGCATATTTTATGTGCCAATTCCTGATGTTACTAGTTACAATACATTGTCCGACGAAGATTTGTTCTTGCATGAAGCCATTCCAGGGCATCATTTTCAGATATCGCTTACTCAGGAAAACGAAAATTTACCTGCCTTCAGAAAAACCTTATTCTATAGCGCTTATGGCGAAGGTTGGGCGCTTTATACAGAGTCTTTGGGTAAAGAATTAGGATTATATGACGACCCATATCAATACTTTGGAATGTTGAGCGCAGAGATGCACCGCGCCATAAGATTGGTAGTTGATACTGGTATTCATACTCAGGGATGGTCGCGCGAAAAAGCAATCGAATACTCTCTCGAAAACGAAGCCGAACCAGAAGCGAGTATCATTTCAGAAATTGAACGTTATATGGCTATGCCAGGACAAGCCTTGTCTTATAAAATTGGCCAACTTAAAATTAAAGAGCTTCGTGCTCGGGCCGAAGCAGCTTTGGGTGACTCCTTTGACATTAGAGAATTCCACAATCGTATTTTAGAAAGTGGAAGCTTACCATTAGCCCTCCTTGAAGAAAAAATTGATAGTTGGATTAACTCTCTAAAACCATAAGGTTATGAATTTTCCTTGGCATCACTATTTGCTGGCCGTAATTTTTATCGCTGGCGGCGCAAACCACATTAGAGTACCTAAACTTTATAAAAAAATAATGCCACCTTATTTACCAAACCATGATCTTTTGGTTGGCCTTACTGGAATATTAGAAATGGTTGGCGGGTTTATGCTTATTACAGCATCGAGCCAACAGCTAGGAGCTTATCTGATAATTATTTTGCTCATTTCATTTTTTACGGTTCATATTCATATGATTATGCAAAAGAAGGCGAGGTTAAAGCTTCCTTTATGGTTGTTGTGTCTAAGAATTCCAATTCAGTTTGGGTTAATATATTGGGCTAGTTTTTATATCTGATGGATTTATTTTCGCAAGACGATAGTCTAGTTAGGTTGCCAATAAAAGATGCGGATATTTATTATCAACCTAATTTTCTAGCTTTGCCGTTGGCCGATTCGCTATTTAAAGAGCTGATTACCCAAACCCCTTGGAAACAAGATAATATCACCCTTTTTGGGAAAGTACATAAGCAGCCTCGGCTCACTGCCTTATATGCCAGTAATAGCAAAGGGTATTCTTATAGTGGAATCACTATGCAACCAATTCCATTTACAGAATCGTTAATTACTCTAAAGAGAAAGGTCGAAACTCAGGCAGGTGTAGCTTTCACCACTGCATTGCTCAACTATTATCGCGATGGCCAAGACAGTAATGGTTGGCATAGTGACGACGAACCCGAACTGGGCAAAAACCCAGTAATCGCGTCGGTTAGTTTAGGCGTAAAAAGACCGTTCAAATTAAGGCGTAAAGACAATAAGTCCGAAACCCATAAGATTTTGCTAGAGCATGGAAGTTTGTTACTAATGGCTGGAGAGATGCAGCACAATTGGCAGCATCAATTGCCAAAGAGCACCATAATAAAAGAAGCCAGAGTGAATATCACTTTTAGAGTGATTGTCTAACTTGAGTTTAGTCATATATCTCGTTTAGCAATACTGCCAAGCGAATACCACCCTTTTGTAGCTGAGATCTCACGGTATCCATATAACGATACGCATAACCATATTTAAGATTGGCGCCTACCTCTGTATTTTCGTAAATGTCCTCACACAATTCACGGCTCTCGCTCATCCAATCTAAGGGAGTGCCTTCTTGAATTATGTTTAGTTGAGCGTCGCTAAGTTTTGCCTGATTGGCAGCCAACTCGGTGTACGACATTTTATAGTAACCAATAAGACTCTCGTCCCATACGCGGTGTAAATTGGTTCCGTTGCCAAACCACTTTACTTGAAATCTGTTTGCGCCAAGATCGTCTGCAATCCCCACATGCAGCGGCATATGCAGATCTCCTAAAAAATGAACAAGCATCTTAAGGTAAAAAGCCTTGTCTTTTTTGCTTGCATTCTCATCTTTTAAGGTATCTACACACTTCTGAATTGCAACAATAATATCTCCACGTTCGCTCTTAGGATGGGTAGAATAGTCTGAACCAAAAGGGTAATTTACATAATGCCATGGCCCAAATTCTCTGTATTTTGAATCGCTTTTTATTTCGTCCCCAAAGGTCGAAACGATAGCCAAAGATGCACCATCAAGTAGCTCATCAATTGCCTTTTTTGCCCTTTTCGACAAATATTGAGATGCTATTTCGCCAGTAGCTCTGTGCCCAGTTTTACCCCAATCGGCATTTATTGTTTGAGGAATAATAAAAAATAAAAATGCAAAACCAACGGTAAATAGCTTGTTCATAGGGTGATTTTGGTTAAAGGTAATGAATCCATGAAAAAAAAGTTTTAAATAACTGTAACGTTTTGCTATATTTGATACTTATATAATATCATATTGATATCATTTTAAATATTAAAACCATGACAAACGAAAAATTACACAATCCTATAAATGGCTACATCATGTTATTTACAGCAT
>QIIH01000371.1 GCA_003229235.1 Flavobacteriales bacterium
CCAATTGCCAAAGCGCAAGGAGCAGTACTTTGGGACGAAGAAGGAAATCGTTATATCGATGCAATTAGTAGTTGGTATGTGAGTGTTTATGGGCATTGTAACCCGCTTATCACCTCACGTATCGCAGATCAAATGCTGCGTTTGGATCAAATCGTCTTTAGTGGTTTTACGCACGAGCCCGCCGTAGAATTGTCTGAGAAATTGATGGCAATTCTTCCTGAAAATCAGCAAAAAATATTCTTTTCAGACAATGGTTCGACCAGCGTAGAGGTGGCTATTAAAATGGCGCTTCAATACTTTTTTAATAAAGATCAAAAACGTGATACACTCATTGCTTTCGAAGATGGATTTCATGGCGATACTTTTGGAGCCATGTCTGTTTCTGGACTTTCTGTTTACAACGGCCCATTCGAAGATTTTTCGTTAAATGTATTGCGAATCCCTACACCAGACGGCAGTAACAATACTCAAGTTTTAGCACTTGCAAAACAACTCTGTGAGCAGCATAAAGTAGCGGGACTTGTCTATGAACCTTTAGTGCAAGGTGCTGCTGCCATGAAGATGTACGATGCTCAAGGATTAGATTCGTTATTAGAATTGTTCTCCTCAAAAGGCGTATTAACAATAGCCGATGAGGTAATGACAGGCTTTGGAAAGACAGGCAGTAATTTTGCTTCGAGCCAGCTTAAAAATAAACCAGATATTATCTGTTTGAGCAAAGCGCTTACTGCGGGAATGATTCCTATGGGGATTACTAGTTGCAGCCAAAAAATATTTGATGCTTTTTATGACGATTCGCTTGCAAAAGGTTTTTTTCACGGGCATACATATTCTGCAAACCCGTTGGCATGTGCGGCAGCTATTGCGGGAATCGAATTATTGACGTCAGATAAAATTCAGGCTCAAATAGGTTGGATTATTAGTTCGAATCAAGAATTTGATGCAAAAATTAAAAAGCATCCACTGGTTTTATCTACCCGCCAATGCGGAATAATTTATGCCATAGATCTCAATCTCGAAATGGATCGATACGGGAGTAAAAGAGATGAAATCTTTAACTTTTTTATGAGAAATGGTGTCTTTTTAAGACCCTTAGGAAACACAGTGTATATAGTTCCGCCTTATGTAATTTCTGAGGAAGATCTAAATACTGTTTATAAAGTTATCGAAGAACTTTTAGTCTTCCTTAGCGGGCAGGATCTCTTTAGTAAGTAAATTGTACACTTCTTTTGTGTCGTCTACTGTAATAGTTAAAGAATCATAGCGCCAAGCGTCATCTGTTTTTGTAGCAATTACTAATATTGTAGCTTCGTCTTTGTTGCCTTTTATAGGAATAGAAAGTTCTGCTGTACCATCTCCATCGCTAAAATTAACGTTGCCGGTTGTCAAACCGTCGGCCTCGATAGGTTCGCCAATTTTATTAACTACCCACTCGCTTTCTGTAGCTTGCTCAAGTGCAAATTGATAGGGCTCAGACTTTTTAAACAACGTAGTAACTCCACTTACCAAAGAAGTGATAAAAACAACAATTAGGACTACAATAATCAGGCATCCGCCTGTTGGCAAAACCCAAGTTTTATTGCGACTAAACCAGCTTTTTTGTTCTTCGTACTGCGGCTCCATAATTATAGACTTTGATGTTTTGAGACAGAACTCGTTTAAACTTTTTCTATTTCCTAAAAAATGGCTAAAACTTGTACATATTTTGTTACTTTTCTTATACGTATCTCTGCTATGTACTTCAAAAAGTGCCTCATCTGAACAAGTTTCCTCTCATTTTCGGTTAAACACAAAAAGTTTAAACGAGTTCACAACCTTAAATGGCTATTTTTGCTTTAAAATACAAAATTTGAAACACCCAATTAGTATTAGTGGATTTGCTTCTGTATCTGCTTTGGGTTGCACCCCAGAAAATGTATGGCAATCTTATCAGGAAAATTCGCCACTATTTGAGTCTATAAAGATAAAGGAAAAGTCTGTTTGGGTTTCAAAATTGGGTACCGAAAGTGAGCAAAAGCTCCAACTGTTACAATCAGAAAATCCATTTTATAAAAAATTAGATCGTTCGGTAATAATGGCTATTTATGCAGCGCGTCAATCGGTTAAGGGATACAAAGGAGACAAGTGTAAACTCGGGATTAATATTGGTTCTTCACGCGGAGCTACTAATTTGTTCGAAGGCTTCTATAAAGAGTTCTTAGAAACTGGTGGTACACATCCGCTGAGTTCGCCAACAACTACCTTAGGGAATCTAACTTCATGGATAGCCCAAGATTTAGGAACTAACGGAATAAATATAAGCCATTCTATAACCTGTTCGTCTGCCTTGCATGCAGTGCTAAACGGCATCACATGGTTAGAAGCCAATCGTGCCGATGCTTTTCTAGTTGGCGGGAGCGAAGCGCCTTTAACCAGCTTTACAATTGCTCAAATGCAAGCGCTCAAGCTGTATTCTAAGATGGAAGGAGAATTTGCTTGTGAGTCTATGAAGCAAGACAAAGAGCACAATACAATGGTATTAGGCGAAGGAGCAAGTACGGCAATTTTGCAAAAAGGAATAACCAGCAATTCGCAGGCGGTAATTTTGGGAGTAGGCTGGGGAAGTGAAGTAATATCGCATCCAGCATCGATATCTGCAAAGGCAGATTGCTTTCAGGCTTCTATGCAAATGGCGCTAACAGAAGCTCAGTTACAAACAGTTGACGCAATTGTACTTCATGCTCCGGGAACTGTTTTAGGCGATTCCGCAGAACTTTCGGCTATTGAGAAAATATTTAACGATAGGTTGCCATTTTTGACGGGCAATAAATGGATGATTGGCCATACGTTGGGGGCATCGGGCTCATTTAGTCTAGAAATGGCCATGCTAATGTTAAAAAATAATAAACTAATTAAACCAGCATTTTACGAGAATTCTTCAAAGCCAGAACAGCTAAACACAGTTATGATTAATGCCGTTGGCTTTGGTGGAAATGCTGTTAGTATTATTATTGGGAAACCTTAAAATGGCTATCAGATTTTGTTTATTTTTGAATTAATTCCTACTTATTTATGAGCGACATTAAACACGACTGGACTAAGGAGCAAATCTTAGAAATTTACAACACTCCCATGATGGAATTACTCTATCAGGCTGCGACCGTCCATCGAGAATCTCACGACCCTAATTCTGTTCAGGTTTCTACCTTACTTTCTATAAAAACAGGCGGTTGCCCAGAAGATTGCGGATACTGCCCTCAAGCAGCACGTTATCATACAGACATTGAGGGGAACGATTTAATGACTGTCTCTCATGTTAAAGCGCAGGCTTTAAGAGCAAAAGCATCTGGAAGTTCTAGAGTTTGTATGGGAGCGGCATGGCGTAACGTAAAAGACGGAGCAGAGTTTGATGATGTTTTAGAAATGGTACGAACCATCAATAAATTAGATATGGAAGTATGCTGTACCTTAGGAATGGTTACAGAAAATCAGGCAAAAAGATTAGCCGAGGCAGGCTTGTATGCCTATAATCACAATTTAGATACTTCTGAAGATTATTATAAAGATGTGATTTCTACTAGGGCTTTTCAAGATCGTTTAGATACCATCGACAATGTACGTAAGACAAATGTTACTGTTTGCAGCGGTGGAATTATTGGAATGGGCGAAAAAGTAGAAGACCGTGCAGGTATGTTAGTTGCGCTGGCCACTCTAAATCCGCAACCAGAATCTGTCCCGATTAACGCGTTAGTTGCTGTAGAAGGAACGCCAATGGAAGACATCGAGCCCATTTCTATCTGGGATATGGTTAGAATGGTAGCAACAACGCGTATCGTAATGCCTCAAACACAGGTGCGATTATCGGCAGGACGTACAGAGATGAGCCGTGAAGGGCAGGCAATGTGCTTTTTTGCAGGAGCTAATTCTATCTTTGCGGGAGATAAATTGCTAACTACTCCAAATCCGGATGTAAACGAGGATATGGAGATGTTTAAAACGCTGGGTTTAATTCCGCAGAAACCCTTTGTAAAAAAGGCGCAACCAGAAACTGTCGAAGCCAGCGAATCTGAGTTTAATGCACTTGGCGAAAAACCAAAATGGTCCCGTCCAGACCATATAATTGAGCGTAACATAGAAGCCAAACAAAAGGCAAAGTTACAGTAGCTAAACACA
>QIIH01000291.1 GCA_003229235.1 Flavobacteriales bacterium
ATACTTCTCGATTTGATAATACGCCATTAAGTTTAATCGAAGCCATGGCATTAGGCTTGGTTGTAGTTTCTACTAATGTTGGGGGTATTCCTCATTTAATAGAGAATAATAGGGAAGGAATTCTTATAGACAATCCAACGGCTGAATCAATGAGTGAAGCTATAGCCAACTTGACAAATTCCTTAGGCTTAGCTAAGAAGCTGTCGTCTAATGGCCGTGAAAAAGCAGCAGATTTTGATTGGCAACATATTATGGAACAATGGACAACACTCCTGTCATAATTTAATCTAGATACTTTGCGTTTAGTGTGTTACATGTCTTTTTTGTGATCTAAAAAGTCTAAATTCTTTACACTTTTGCAATGATTTGATTAAAAAACTAATAAGCTCGGTTAAGATTGTTATTTTTATGCGGCAATGAGCCTCAATTCATGAGCAATCGATCTAACATTCATTTCGACATATCCGAGCGCAAAGTACTACTGCGTATCATCGATATATTTTGTGTACTCGCAGTGCTCTATTTACTAGGTTTAGTATTTGATTTTGATTACTTTAAAATCAATTCTGCTAACTGGGTTTGGTCTATACTGTTGGCGCTTTACCTCACTGTTTTTGCTACAATTTTTGAACTATACGACCTGCAAAAAGCCAGTAATTTCGAAGTTGTTGTAAAGAATATAATCTTGACTTCTTCTGTCACGGTTTTATTCTATCTGTTAACGCCCTTTTTTAGTCCAGAATTACCCGAAAATCGTATCCAAATAGTATATTTTTATTTAGCGATCAATATCGCCTTGTTCGTTTGGCGTTATGCCTATATCACCTTGATATCAACCCCGAGGTATTTTAAAAGAGTGCTTATTATTGGTGACGGTTCTGAGATAGATATTATCGCTTCGGTTTTACATAAAGCAGATCCCAATTATAAGGTAATGGGTTTTGTCAATACAGAAAGTACAGATTATAAGCCTCTTGAGATTGGCAAAATAGAAGAATACGATGGCAAGAACTTAAAACAAACGATAAAAGATCACTTTGTGTCAGAAATAGTCGTTAGCGCTCCATACGCTAAGGGAATTAATCGCGCTATGTACAATCAGCTTATCGTACTCATTGAAACTGGCTTTCCTATTCGCGAATATTCTCAAGTGTATGAAGAACTTTCTAAGCGCGTCCCAGTGCATCACGTAGATCGTGATTTTTATAGATACTTTCCGTTTAGTCGAAGTAATCATAACAAGTTGTACTTATTTTTTCATAGGATTTTAGATCTAGTTTTTTCTGTGCTAGGCCTAGCCTTCGGATTGGTAGTTTTGCCGGTTATTTTAGTAGGAAATTTGATAGGAAACCGAGGTCCAATGTTCTATACTCAAGTGCGAATAGGGCAAAACGGCGTGCCTTTTAGAATTATTAAACTTCGCAGCATGGTAATAGATGCCGAAAAGCACGGAGCGCAATACGCGAGTCGTAAAGACACAAGGGTTACTAAATTTGGAAGTTTTTTGCGTAAATCTAGATTTGATGAGGTACCACAGTTTATCAATGTGATTAAAGGTGATATGAGCGTAATTGGTCCGAGACCAGAAAGACCAGTTTTTGTGAAGGAATTGTCTGAGATAATTCCCTTTTATGAAATCAGGCATGTAGTAAAGCCTGGAGTAACTGGTTGGGCTCAGGTAAATGCAGAATATGGCGTAACCCACGCCGATGCTCTTGAAAAGCTGCAATATGACTTATACTATATAAAAAAGAGAAGCTTGTTTTTGGATATTAGTATCGTTATCAAAACACTAAGCACGATTATCTTCTACCGCGGGCAGTAGCCCTAGATATTTTATCACATACAAATAACGAATCACAAGTGCGATTAACAGAGGAATAAGAGCTTTGGCAAAAATTTGTATTCCAATTATCCAGTGCATCGTTAGTAAAATGGATAGTATTATTAAAAAACGTAAATAACGTCCAACCCATTTTTTAGGTGCTTTTTTTGCCAATTGCAACACTATAAATATATTAAACGGAAAAGCCCAGAGAAGGTTATAATTATAGGCTGTTGTGCTGTGATCTGTTGCAAACCAAAGCAACAATAGAAAAACACCAACAACCCCTGTTAAAAGCGCAAGGCTAACATCTAACCATCTAGAGCGTTTTTGTTTTTTAGCGTCTCGAAAGCTAATCCATAAAATAAAGGCGGCGAATATTCCAAATACAACCAACGGGCTTTTTAGGCCATCACTTGCCGGAGCAACAGGGTTGTTTATAAACAACACCTTGTCTTCTTTTACCAGAGAAATGTCCTTTTTCTCTGCTGAACGAGTGGCATTATTTAATCCCAGATAGACATTTTCTGGCAAGAACATATGCTCTTCTGCAGTTGCAACTTGATCGGTTACCGAACCAATAGCGATATCCATTCCAAAACTTCCCCAGGTATTCCAGTGAACATTTTCTTGGATTAGCGTTCTGAAAGATCTTGGGTTTTCAATAAAAGAAGAATCAATCTTAATACCAGTAGATGTAATTTTATTAATTACTACAGGAATTTTTGTGGCGCAATTATCGTAAAAAAAATCGTAGTTATACGCTCTATTTTCTGGTTTTAAGTTATTCTCTAAAAATTCGAGTAATTGTTGAGTTTCGCTAAGTGTTAAGGCTAAAATTTGTTCTTTTACCCAACGATTATTGTCAATATAGTTTGCTAAAAACCCTGACGTTGATTTGCGATCCAGAAGATATCGCATTTTACCTTTGGCAAATTTGAGGTAGAAGTTTGGGTCGCTAAAGTCGTATACTCCATAGTTGTATACTACGTCTATATTAAGGGTCGGATCTTGTAGTCTAATTGCGCTGTGTCCAAACGAATCGAATAGAGATTGCCCTGGTCCCATAGTAAGTATGCTGGCTTGTGCTTGTTCAGACAATGCTATAGTTTGTGCAAAACAAGTTGTGTTTACAAATACAGCAAGTAAAAAAGTAAGTAATAGTTGCTTCATATTATCTAAATAAGCTCCAGTCTATTGTAAGCGAAAAAACATTAGAATACAAGGCGGCGCTTTGATCGCCAATATCGGTTAAAGCATAATCTAACTGTATCCCTTTGTATTTAAAACCTACCCCAATATTAGGCTGAAAGCCAACGTTGTCTGTGCCGTCTAATTGCTGGACATCCTGAAAATTACCAACACCTGCTCTAACAAAGACCAAATCTAGATAACCAAATTCTAAGCCTAGAGCTGGTGTAGCACTAGCAAAAGAGCTCGAAATAATATCGTTGGTCTCTGCAAAACGAATATTGAGATTTACTTCGGCCAATAAGGTGTAGTCGTAATGAAACACAAATTGTTTTCCCATTCCTAATTGTAGTTTAGGTAGTGTAAGCTCGGTGGTTTCTGGTAGCTCCTGATTTTGGCCTTCCACTGCATCGCTAATGGTTGCAAATTGTTCTTCGTCTATACTCCAAGCATTAAAGGTGGTCGTAATATCGCGAGCCATAACACCAAACTTCCAATTAGATTTAGATTCGAACTGGATTCCTACATCGAGCCCAAAGCCCCAAGAGCTTGCAAATTCTCCAATTATACGTCTAATCACTTTAGCATTCACACCAAAGTTAAGCCCTTTTAGAGGTAATCTTCTAGCATAAGAAAAAGTCATTCCATAGTCTGCGGTCGAAAATAGGCTAATGCGATTGTAATCTATATTTCCTTGCTCGTCGATAAGCTGTGTAGTGTTTAAAATATCATCTACCCCAAACCGAATTACAGAAAATGCGATTGCACTTTGTTTGTCCAAGGGCATTGCAAAAGCGGCATAATCATAATTAGCAATGTTTGCAAAATAGGAGGCGTGCATTAGCGACATCTGATTGTCTTCAAGATGTACTAAGCCAGCGGGGTTCCAATATCCTGAATTTACATCGGCCGTGCTTGCTGTAACGGCATTTGCCATGCCAAAGGCAGCCGCGTTCACGCCAATATTCATAAACTCATTGGAGTATTTACGGGTAGTTTGCGAATAGGAGATGCAAACTACTAGCATTGTTAAAAAGGTAAGTTTCTTTTTCAAGCCGTATTTCTTATAGCAATAGGCGCATTTTATACCTTACTAA
>QIIH01000395.1 GCA_003229235.1 Flavobacteriales bacterium
GCCTCAATTACTAAATCGCAGTCAGACAAGTCGCTTAAGCTCTTTTTATAGTTAATATTAGCCTTAATACGGGCTTTCTCTGCGGTATCGATACGCCCTTTTTCGATGCTTCTGTTTAAGATTTTTTCGAGTGATGTTTTAGCTTTAGCTATCGCATCTTCGTTAGAATCGATTAAAATCACTTGACAACCAGCTGTTGCAGCCACTTGCCCAATGCCGCTACCCATGGTTCCGCAGCCAATAACTCCAACGTTTTTAATCATATTAATTTCCTTTAAAGTTAGGAGATCGCTTTTCTATAAAGGCCTTTACACCTTCGGTATAATCGTTGCTTTGCGCCGATTTGATCTGTAGTTTTGACTCTAAAGCCAATTGTTCTTCTAACGAATTACTCATTGAATTATTAAGCAACTGCTTAATATCACCCAACGCTTGAGTTGGCATTTTAGATAAATTCTGCGCATTCTTTTTAACTTCTTCTTCAAATTGGTCGGGCGCAACGGCTTTAAAAATCATTCCCATTTGTTGTGCATCGGTAGCCGATACTTTATCACCCAACATCATTAAGGCAGAAGCTCTCGCAAAACCAATAAGGCGAGGCAAAAAGAAAGTTCCTCCGCTATCTGGTACCAATCCAATTTTGCTAAAAGCCTGTATAAAGCTAGCTTTCTCGCTTGCAATCACTAGATCACAGGCTAAAGCAATATTCGCTCCTGCTCCGGCAGCTACACCGTTTACAGCGGCGATTATTGGTTTTTTGATGCTTCGTATTCTAGTTATTATAGGATTATAATGCTCCTCTAGTATTTTTTTAAAACCAGGATTAAGCTCTGGGGTTGTAACTTCTTTTAAATCTTGTCCTGCACAAAAGGCTTTGCCGTTACCAATTATAACAATTGCCCTGATATCAGGGCTCTGCTCTGCTTTATCTAGTTCGCTTTGCATGGCCAAAGCCATTTCGCGATTAAAACTGTTAAATACCTCTGGGCGATTAAGCCTTAAGTAAACAACTGCTTCTTGGATATCTGTTTTTATAAAATCACTCATCGTAAACATTTAAAATAATCAAAAGGTTCTAAGCAGTCTTCGCATTTAAACAATGCTTTACATGCAGTCGACCCAAACTGACTCACCAATTGTGTATTTGTCGAGCCACAATTTGTACAGCCAACCATTCTCGCATTTCCTAGCAATACTTGTTTATCACTTGTCTCATCAAGTGGCGGTGCAATGCCATAGGCTTGCATCTGGTCTCGACCTTTCTCAGAAATCCAATCTGTATTCCACGCTGGATCTAGTATTAACTCAATTTTGGTTTCTAAGCCTTGGGCCTTAAAAGCGGCAGTAAGATCGTCTGAGATCACATCCATTGCCGGACAACCAGAATAGGTTGGGGTTAATTCTATAAATACAGTTTCTTCTTTTTGCACTGCGCTTCTAATCACGCCTAAATCTACAACCGTCAACACCGGAATCTCCGGATCGCTAACTGTCTCTAGTATAGCTAATAAATTAGTGTCGATATTTGGTGCAGAAGTCGCTGTCATTTTACCAACTCATATTGGGATAAGTGCGTTGCATGTATTGAAAATCGGCCAGAATAAAACCCATATACTCTGTATGTTTGCCTTGTTTACCTCCACTTAAAAAATATACTTGCTCCGGAAAAGTAAGCGTAGCTTCTGTTAATAGTTGGGTCACTAATTTTAAATACTCGGTTTTAAGGTCTTGTACATTAACTCCTATCTCACTGCTCATCGCCAATTTCTCTACCTCACTAGCTTCAAAAAATTCGTTCGTATAAGGATATAAAATATCTATAGCAGCTTGAATTCTGTTGTGACTCTCCTTTGTTCCATCCCCCAATCGCTTAACCCAATCGCCAGAAAAACGCACGTGATATTTAACTTCTTTAATGCTTTTTGTTGCTATGGCACTTAGTTGCTGGTCTTTACTTTCACTAAGTTGTTCTAAGAATAATAAATGATATACATCAAACAAAAACTGCCTTACAATTACATAGGCAAAATCTGTGTTAGGCTGCTCTACTAAAAGTACATTCTTATATTCATGCTCTTTGCGCAAATAGGCCATGTCGTCTTCTGTAGAACCATCGTCTTTTAATTTGGCGGCATATTGCAAATAGCTCCTCGTTTGGCCAAAAAGGTCTAAAGAGATATTGGTTAATGCGATATCGGTTTCCAAATTTGGGCCATGCCCACATAGTTCGCCCAAACGCTGACCCAAAATCATAGCGTTATCAGAAATGCCAAGAATATATTGAATCAAATCTTTGTTTTGTATCATTACATATGCTTTACTTCGTCTGGTAAATCGTAAAATGTGGGATGCCTGTACACTTTGTCTTGAGCAGGCTCGAACAACTCGCCGTTATTTTCGGGATTGCTCGCCGTTATATTTTTAGACTCTACCACCCAAATACTAACGCCTTCGTTGCGGCGGGTATAAACGTCTCTCGCATTTTCTAGAGCCATGGTCGCATCTGCTGCATGTAAGCTCCCAAAATGACGATGCTCTAAGCCGTTTTTTGACCGAACAAATACTTCCCATAAAGGCCAATTTTTTGCCATATCGTAATTGTTAACTGGCGGTTGCCATTTTTTTATCTTCTTGTTTTTGAGCATATGCTACGGCTGCATCACGAACCCATTCTCCATTATCCCAAGCCGAAACACGCGCATTTATGCGTTGTTTGTTGCAAGGACCATTGCCCTTAACAACTTGCCAGAACTCCTCCCAATCTATAGGACCAAAGTCGTAACTCCCTCGCTCCTCATTAAATTTAAGCTCTTTATCTGGTACCGTAATTCCTAATATATCTGCCTGCGGAACTGTTTGGTCTATAAACTGTTGACGCAATTCGTCGTTAGTTTTTCGTTTGAGTTTCCATTTCATAGATTGTTCAGTATGTACAGACTCATCGTCTGTTGGGCCCAACATCATCAAACTAGGCCACCACCAGCGATTAAGCGCATCCTGTGCCATTGCTTTTTGCTCTTCTGTTCCTCTACAAAGCGTTAACATAATTTCGTATCCTTGACGCTGATGAAAACTCTCCTCTTTACAAACTCGTACCATAGCTCTTGCATACGGGCCATAACTAGTGTTGCAAAGCGGTACTTGATTAATTATGGCTGCGCCATCTACAAGCCAACCAATTGCGCCAATATCTGCCCAAGTAATGGTTGGGTAATTAAATATGCTCGAATATTTTGCCTTTCCCGAATGTAACTGATCATACAGTTCGTTTCTAGAAATTCCTAAGGTTTCGCAAGCACTATACAAATACAACCCATGACCTGCCTCGTCTTGTACCTTAGCTAAGAGTGCAACCTTGCGGCGTAAGCTAGGAGCACGCGTAATCCAATTGCCTTCGGGTAACATCCCAATAATTTCTGAATGGGCATGCTGGGACATTTGCCTAATATGCGTCTTTCGATACTTTTCTGGCATCCAGTCTTTGGGCTCTATTTTTTGATCTTGCGCAATGCGCTGTTCAAAAATCGCTTCTAGGCTTTTTATTTCGGCTTCACTCATTGTCTCATATTTTTATCGACTTATACGTCAAAATCTAATGTAACGGTATCTGTAATCGCCACAGATTGACAACTTAGCACAAAGTTTTGTGCAACTTCGTCTTCTTCGAGGGCATAGTTAACTTTCATTTTGACCTCTCCTTCTGTAATCTGACATTTACAAGTACTGCAAACCCCACCTTTACAGGCAAAAGGCAAATCGGCGCCAGCAGCCAATGCTCCATCTAAGAGATTGTCGTACTGATCGTCCATCACAAAACGAAACTCTTTACCTCCATCGATAATGGTCACTTCTGTGCCTTCAACCTTTTCTTCGATAATCTGAGCGGCTTCGCTCGCATCGCCAGAAAAGAATAATTCGAAATGTATATTTTTTGCAGGCAATCCAGCCTTGACAAGTTCTTCTTTTAAAAAGAAAATCATCTCTTGTGGCCCACAAATAAAGCATTCGTCGGTATCTGGAATATCGATAAATGTCTTAGTAAGCACATCCATCTTTTCTGAATCAAACCGCCCATTAAAAAGTGGAATATCCCTGCGTTCTTTTGTT
>QIIH01000325.1 GCA_003229235.1 Flavobacteriales bacterium
ATTAGACAAAAGTTAGTGTTTCGGCTATGTTTGTGATTTTTGAAACCAATGGAGATGAGGCTTCAGGGTTTTTATCTAACTATTTTGATATAAAGGCAATTGCCTTATTAATTTTAGGAGTGCTGTATATTTTCTTTAGCGCTAAGTGGCTCTGGCGGAATCAACTTAATGCTCAACTTGAGAAGGCGCAAAAAGGGTTTATGCGCTTTATGCCAGTTGTTGTAATGAGCGCAATTGTTTTTGGTTGTTTATATGGCATTCATTGGAAATTTAAAGAGGAAAATATTCCGTTTACGATTGTAAGTAGCTTTAGTGAATACAAACAAACCAAAGAACTTCTTAAAGATCAACTCGCAAAGCCTAAAGGACAATCCCTACATGTAAAAAGCAACCTCTCTTCGCAAGCGACTTATGTGATTGTGATAGGCGAATCTACCACAAGAAGAAATTTGCAGTTGTATGGGTATGACAGAGAAACAAATCCGCTTTTAAGCGAGATAAAAGAAGAGCTAATAATTTTTGACAGTGTAATTAGCCCTCACGTACATACAATTACGGCGATGGACAAAATTATGACCTTACAAAGTTTTGAAAGACCCAAAGTAGATCCTAATGTCTCGATTGTACAACTTGCGAATCAAGCGGGTTATAAAACATTTTGGCTGTCTAATCAGCGGGCGGTTGGCGTTTTTGAAAGCATACCAACGATCATTGGGTCGGCTGCAGATGAGCGCTATTTTTTAAACGGAAACGCCTATAACGATGTAGCGTACGATGAAATTTTGCTGCCAAAGTACGAGGAGATTTTGGCAGATACCACGGCTCATAAAATGATATTTGTTCATTTAATGGGAACCCATGTGGGCTACGATAAAAGATACCCAAAAGACTATAACCATTTTAAGGGTCAGCGGAAAAATAAAGACGAGAAGGCCTCAGAGTATATTAATCAGTACGACAATGCTGTGCGTTATAACGATTGGATACTAAAGCAACTAATTGAGGCGCTGAGAAAAAAATCTGGAGATAGGTATTTATTGTATTTATCAGACCATGGCGACGATGTTTTTGAGGAGCAAAACGGCATTGGTCATAATGAGTATAATGCAACACGCCCTATGTTTGAAGTGCCTTTTATACTATGGTCACTTAATGACCAAATTCATTTATTTTCTGATGCTTTGAATATAGAAAATAGACGCTATTCGTTAGAAGATTTTGTCCATTCCTTTGCAGATTTAGCTGCGCTGAAGTTCGATGGTTACGACAGCACAAAGAGTCTTTTTAATGTCGAGTTTGTACCCAAAAAGAGAATTATCAAAGACACCATAGATTATGATAATTGGTAAGAAAATAAAAAAGGGAATTAAAATAGTTGTTGTACTAATTTTATTGGCGTTTGTTTATAAACACAATCCATATCAATTTGAGTTTTTAGGACATTACGATAAGATTTGGGCACACAGGGTAAACACTTTGGATAAACTGGCTTGGTCTACGCCATTTTTTAAAGGCGTCGAACTCGATTTAGTTTATTCTAACGGAATATTAGACATTACCCATCCGCCAAAGCCGTCTACTGGCTTAAGTCTAGCCGAATATTTGCAAAGTTTAGACCCTAAAGATTCTATAAACTTGTGGCTAGATATCAAAAACCTAACGCTCAAAAATGTTGCGAAAATTAATCAGAGGATAGATCAATTAATAAACTCCAATGCTTATCCAAAAGAGCTAATTTTAATAGAATCTCGTGCGCCAGAGGCGTTATCTATATTTTTAGACGATAACTACCGCTGTAGTTATTATTTGCCAGATGGGTTATACTATATGAAGTCTCCAGAGCTAAATACAACCATCGCGCACATACAAAATGTGATAATTAAGTATCCAAAACTCGAAATTTCTTCTCATTTTAGAGATTATCCTATAATGGCTCAAAACTTTGACGCGCCCAAGAATCTTTGGGCAATTCAGCATTCAAGAATTAAAGATTATAGCGCTATCAGAACACTTTTAGCAGATACTACTGTAAAGACAGTATTGATCTCTTATCGGTCGATACGTGGCAATCGTTAGGCTAAAAATAATTACGTACAAATTGCCCGCAGTATGCTTTGATTTGATCTCTTGCCTTGGCAAAAGCTGCTATTTTTTGGTCTTCTGTGCCAAGGAGTTTTGATGGGTCATAAAAGTTATGATGCAATCTTATTGCATTTGGAGCAGCGATAAACGGGCAGTTCTCGTTTGCATGATTACAAACGGTTATTATAAAGCTCCAATCGATATTTTTGTATTCCTTCACCTGATTCGAAGTATGATTACTAATATCAATTCCGTCTAAAGCCATCGTTGCGATGGCTCTAGGGTTGAGCCCGTGGGTTTGGATGCCCGCGCTGTAAATGGTTGCTTTTTTATTGAGAAGTTGCTTTAGATAGCCGTGAGCCATCTGGCTGCGACAGCTGTTTCCGGTGCAAAGCACTAAAATATTTTTCATAGGATTCACTTATTTTGAACGTCGTTCCATCAAGACGTTATCATACCAAATTCCGTCTCGTTGGGCTATTTTTTCACGAAATCCCAATTGTCTCAAACCACATTGTTCGTGCAAATAAATACTAGCCTTATTCTGCGGAAATATTCCGGCTTGTAAGGTCCAATAACCTTCGGCTTCGCTAGCTTTAATTAGATGGTTAAGCAAAATTTTACCAAAACCTTTTCCTCTAAAATTGTCAGCTATATAAATTGTGTCTTCTGCAACGCCGCTGTAAACAGCTCTGTTAGAAATAGCACTGATAGAGCACACCAAGCTATTATTTGGTTGTTAAACGTTGCTATAAACCTGCATACGGTTAAAAACTTGGCATCCCATACTTCCCAGCTTGGCACTTTTGTTTCGAAACTTGCGACTCCGGTATCCAGGCCGATCTTGTATATAAGAGCGACCTGGTTAAAATCGGCTTTTAAAAGTGGCCGAATCTTCATCTTAACAGCATCCGCTTGTTGGATCGCAACAGCTAGAATCTTCGCCTGCCATTGCTGGTTCTGGGACTCCGCAAGTGTCTTTGGCTTTACAGTCTGTAGGTTCGACGGTAAGGCGTATCAACAGATTGTTTTCTATTACTTGTGCCCCTGCCACATATAATTGTGCCGTATTAAAAAGGCTATTACTGTATTCGAACCTAACAACTGCATCCATATCGTAAGGCTTCATGATTCCTACTTTTTTAAGGATCTCTAGCGCCTTTATTGCTGTCATATATTCTATTTTACCAATTTCGTCTGGACTCTCCCATAGCTGAATAACCGTTTCGTTCCATGAATCGGAATTGGCGCCGCAATCGACGGCATCGATTTTTGTATGCTTTACTTCTGTAATATGATAATTCGCTCCAACAAGTTGATTTGGCGCGTATTCGAATAATAAGGCGTTATTTTTATTAGATTCTAATAATGATAAAAATTCTTGTGTATTCATAATTCAAATATTTAATTAGCAACACTTGCGTTCAGCAGTTTCAAAAAACTCCTGAAACAACTCCTTTAAAAGTGTTAGCCTAGGTTTATTTATAGTATAATATTGGCTTTTGCCATCGAACGCACTATCGAGCAAGCCAGATTTTTTAATTACTTGTAAATGTTGCGAGGTGGTGGGTTGCGATAAACCAATCTTTTCAGAAATATCTTTACACAAGCATCCTCTGCAATCTCCAATGTAATTTAAGATCGAAATTCTGGCAGGATGAGAAATAACTTTCGCCAGGTCTGCCAGCTGATTTGCCTTCTGTGAATGTATATGTGTTTTAGATACGCCCATTGTATAATTGTTATATTGCAATATTACGATAATATGCTGCAAAATAAAAGCCTTTCGGTTAAAAAGGCTTAATTTTTTACAACCAAGGGCGTTTGTTCTCTTGGTAAGTTTCGTAAAACTCGGCGTCAGATTTAGTCAGATATATTACGCCTTCAACGATGGCAAACACACTTACTAACCCGTTTAAAATACCGAAGCTTAAAAAAGCTAAAACCAATGAAGCGACCAAC
>QIIH01000380.1 GCA_003229235.1 Flavobacteriales bacterium
ATCGACAAACTTTTTATAAATACATCAGGACGTCTTATTACCGATAGGCCCCAATTTTATATCGCTCTTACTGCGATGATAATAGGAACTCAGTTTTTTATGGCTGGCTTTTTAGGAGAAATTGTACTGCGCAGTAAAAAAGACGATGCCCGCTATACGGTGAGTGAAACGTTTAACGTCTAATAAGCGAAAAATGCCCTCTGGCCACTCGCCCATCGGTTAACTCAATACGATACCAATAATCACTCGATGGCAACGGACTGCCTCGATAGCTCCCATCCCAACCAGCATCGAAAAACCGAAGCACTTTAAGCATTTTTCCATATCGATCATAAATGTATATAGTGGCATCTCTAAATTCTGTGGGATTAAGTAAATGCCAGAGGTCGTGATATCCATCGCCATTTGGCGTAAAATAATTGGGTGCGCCTCCAACAAATACTTCTTCGCTATACACCAAACACCCTTCGCTCCAGACATGGACAAGTCGCAGGCCTGCTGCCACATTATTCAATACGTGATTGGCCTGAACTGGACCATCGTCTACAGAAAAACCAAAAACTTCTGGATTAGTAACTTCAACTACAATCTGATTGCTATCCTGAAAATCTAACACTCTAATAAGCACCTCTTCTGGCGCTGGCAATGCGATAACATCATAGTTAATAACCCCATCACAACCAATGCCATTAAAAACCGATACTGAGTATTCTCCTGGGCCACTAACGGTAATACTTGCTGTGGTTTCGCCTGTAGACCAACTATAAGCAAAAAAGTCGCCTGGCGAAAGCACTATCTCTGTATCGTCAGGGCAAACAAAAATTTCTTCATCCTCTGTTTGAGGGCTTTCCCTAACGTCTGGTAAAATTCTGCCAATGGCAACACAATCATTACTCGACTCCACTCTATAGTACAGTTCTATTTCGTCAAAAATCGTAAAATGAACTATATCTATTAGCTCATTTAATTCGAACAATGCATCATCTCGAGTTTCAAAAAAGTGAATTTCTGTACCTGGGTAGGTTTCTAATAAAGCGGCCTCAAGATCGCTTAAATCAATCTCGAATTCAAAATCAGGATTATCGCTTCTGTTACATGCTGCTAACACAATATCGCCTGCATAGGCCATAGGGGTAACAAACAATCTCACAGGTGCAATCGCAAAACAAAGAGCATTCTCAAAAATTCGAGCATAAATTATTTGTCCGTCAGACTCGTTAATATAGCCAAGCTCCACCAAGGGATTCTCGTTGTTTATGGCATCGGTACTCGTTCTAAAAAAGTTTGCCGTAAAGCCATCTGGGTCGTCTAAAAGCAGCGGAATTGCCTGTTCTAAATTAAAAAGTGCTAATCCGTCATTTACACCATCAATATCGCATTGTGTTAAACTAACCCCCGAATTAACACTAGGGATATCGCCAATCTCGACAAACTCAATAAATGTCTGTGGAGCTCGTGTTGCAAATGTCACATCAAAAGTTACTGTAAAAACTCCCGTGCTTGAAAAAACATGAGTAGGATTAATAAGCGATGATGTATTTGCAGCGCCACTCGCTGGGTCTCCAAAATTCCAATTAACACCTGTTACTGGATCGTCTGCGCTTACTGTAAAAGCAGTCGCGTCTCCAAAACAATAGAACTCGATATCTACAATACTTTCAAAAAACGATTGTATAAAAGGAGGTAAACCAAATTTAGTAGAGCGATCTCCAAGTTCGATACTAAAAGGGCGAAAGTCACTATCCAAACCAGTCAAATTAGGGGTTCTAATTACCGAAAGGTGACTGTTAGGTATGGAGTGATAGATCTTCTTATCGATGGCAATTTGCAAGGTGCCAGCAAGATCACTTAAAAATGGATTGGGAATATCGGCGATTTTATATCGGGATCCCACTACATCGGGAGCCAGCAAATCGAATTGCAAAATATTTATATCGGTTGTTGTATTTGTAGTAGCATCTACCTCTTTTCCGCTTGCGTAAAGCTTAGAAGAGTTTGCAGAAAATTCGACCCCATAAAAAACCAAGTCGCTGCCCAATATTTGTTCATTACTAACTACACCAGTTTCGTTATCAAAATCGTATAAACCTAAAATTCCAGAGAAACTTGGCAGAAACAGAGAATGTGCTATTGCCAATTTGTTACCGTTTGGAGACGATTTAATACCGCCTCTTATGTTCTCGAAATTATCGATATTTGGGCCAATAGTGGTAATAACTGGAGTTGGATTAAGCCCAGCGTCGTCTACAAAAAAGGCGTAAAATTTATTTTTAAACTGAGTAACTACCCAAATATTTTCACCATCGGCAGAGCGCACGCCAGTTACCTTTTCTGAACCTTGAGGTAATAAATTGCTGTTTTTTTCGATTACATCACCTCGACCCCCGTCGGCATTCATATCAACGATAGAATAATTAAACCCATTGCCGTTACCGCCTGCTTGATAGGCTCTAGTAACATCGGCAGTAAAAATATAATAGATGTTATTCACGCCGGGCTGAGGAATAACTAACGCAGACTGTGTAGAAGAAAAACTCCCGAGTAAATTTTCGCCATTTGGCATAAGTTCATGAAAACGATTCCAAACGCTGCGCCCTTCAGTATAAAAAAGCAAATTACCTTCTGGAGTAGAAATACTCTCACAACCCTCGATAGTATTTAAGGCGCCATCAAAAAGAGGAACAGGTTCGCCCGAATTAAAGTCCAGCCCGGCGTTGCTTCCAAAATACCAATTGGCAGCCTCTCGCTGAGAAAAACATAGCGATGGAATTATAAAGAAAAACACCAACAAAAGTCTGTTCATAACAGCACTCATTTTTTGTAAATATAGCCAAATACCTTGGCTATCACCTATTGTTTGTCAAATCGAATTTTACTAGGGACAGCCCCTGTGTCTGAGCCACCATCCCATCCCATATAGCCTTCTACCAACCATATTTCGAATACAGAATCTTCTAACGGATCAAGAGTTGCATTTTGACTCCCTGGGCCTAACAGTATTTCGTTACCAATCTCTGAGCAATTTTGATTTAATTTTTTGAGTTGATTCTCCCAAAAGATAATCTCATCGCAAGCAATAGTAAATTTAAATTTTCTTGAGTTTCCAAAATTTGAGGCTCCCGGCGGTGCAGGAATCTGAAAATACCGAGTATTGATATCTTCTCCTTTGAATACTTCGACCAATTGAGAAGGACCAAAAGTAGGCCCAAACTGCCCGTTTAATTCACTTGTATACAAATAAACCCCAGTAAAAAGATCTGGATTTATGGGTTCTACTAAATTGATTAAAAAACGATATGGTGAACTAAAATATGTCTCAAAGGCAATAATACAGGGTGCTCCGCTCCCCACGGTAAAGGAGCGCCCATCGATTAAAAACACCTCAAAACGCATTATAAATTGATCTTTACATGCAATTTGCGCAATGTTTAAATTGGTTGCAGCTAATAAATTGGCCAAGGTAAATTTAACATCAATACGTGGTAAACCAACACTTCCAACAACAAACTGGTCTTTTGTATAAGTAGCTAATGCAACTTCTTGAGTAGAAAAATCGCCAACTGCTGTGGTATTATCTTTAAAACTAATGTAAACCTCAACATACTCTAACAAAGCTCCATCTTCGAAATCTTGTTCTTCTAATGTGACACTAAACTCACTTGTGAGATTAGTTACATCCAAATCGGCCTGTTCGAATTGGATTGTTCTGAGCCAAGACCCATAGGTAATTCCCTCAAAAACTTGATCGATAGCTTTGTCGTCGGTACTACAGCTAAATAAAACTAAACAGGAAATAAGACCTACAATAAGAGCGAGATAAAAATTCTTCATAAAAGTGATGATTTATTCAAATTACCAGCATTTACCTCTATTTCTTGTTAAACCCGATAAAAGTTTACCTTTTAGTAAACTTAAAATAGCTCATTTTGCCTATTAACCTGAGTTCGACCTAAGATTTGTTTACAGTTTAGATGTATTTTTATTCAATTCGAAGTCAGATTTTCGAAAGACTAACTAGTTAG
>QIIH01000236.1 GCA_003229235.1 Flavobacteriales bacterium
CGAAACTGGCTTGTAATACGTTTTGCGCTTGCCAGATAAAAACTCGCGCAGTAGATGCCCCGGTTTTATAACTAAATGCTTGATTGTTTTCCAAATTGGAGCTTGTAAACTAAACATGCCATCGACCAAATCGCCAAAGGTTTCTTTAAAAGTTACCTTTTTGATACGTGATCGTTGGCCACAATTCTGGCAATATGCTCCCTGGGTTGGAGTCTCACAATTATTACATCTGCTTTTTAGATTATCCAAGTCTGTCGTTATTGTCTTTTACAAAAGCGCTCCAACCGCTATAAGATTTGCCGACTGAAATTTTTCCAGCATTATAAAAATGACAAACCGCTGCGGCCAAGCCATCTGTACTGTCCAAATTTTTGGGCAATTCTTTAAGGTCAAGCAAGCTCTGTAGCATCTTTGCAACCTGTTCTTTACTTGCGTTCCCATTACCAGTTATGGCCATCTTAATTTTTTTTGGCGTATACTCTGTTATTGGTATATCACGAGAAAGACCAGCTGCCATAGCAACACCCTGCGCTCTACCTAGCTTGAGCATAGACTGAACGTTTTTACCAAAGAATGGTGCTTCTATAGCAATTTCGTCTGGATGGTAGTTGTCGATAAGTTCTATAGTGCGCTCAAAAATATACTTGAGCTTTACATAATGGTCCTTGTACTTAGTAAGCTGGAGTTCGTTTAGTTGCATAAACTCCATCTTTTTGCCCATTACACGAATCAATCCAAAACCCATAATAGTTGTACCTGGATCGATTCCTAAAATAATTCGTTCTGTTTTAGACATAAAGTGCAGTCGCTTAAAGTCACATAAATATTGATGCAATTTAACCCTTTGGATTTACTAATTTAGCTTTCGTCTATGGTCCTTTCTCACAAAGCTAAACAATATCTGCTTGCAGCCCTAAAACTTTTTATTCTGCTTGCAGCAGCGTGGTTTATCTATTACAAAATTATAAATACCCCGGACGATGCTATAGTGCACTGGGAATCTCAATTACGCACCGATCCAACAATCTTGTTTATCACAATTGTCTTCGGACTATTAGCATCGCTACTAAATTGGGGGCTAGAAGCAAAAAAGTGGCAAATATTGGTTAATTCGCGCTTTGTAATTAGTTATAAAACCGCCTGGAAACAATCCTATGGAGCATTTACAGCCTCCCTATTTACGCCGCAACGAGTTGGCGAATATGGGGCCAAAGCACTATACTATCCCAAAGAAGCGCGTAAAACTATACTTTGGCTAACTTTTTTGGGTAATGCTGTACAGCTTTGTTTTACACTTATTTTTGGAGTATTAGGAATGATTGGGCTTGTGCTATTATTTAATTTAGAGCTAAATATGTTTAATGCAATTTTATTAGGCATCACAATCCTATTCTTAGGTTTTCTTGGATATTTATTGCGCGAACAAGAACTTATCATTCAGGGTTTGAGCATAAAAAATATATTCTTAAAAATAAAAGGGCTCAATCCAACTCTTAAAAACAAGGTTATTGGGTTGGCTTTAGCCAGATATTTGACTTTTGGTGGGCTTTTTTATTTAACTTTTGGTTTTCTTGGTGTTTGGATCGACCCGATTAACGCAATAATCCTATTTGGGGCCTATTATTTATTAATTTCTATCACTCCTTCGCTTTTTATTTTTGACATTGTTATTAAAGGCGGAATAGGGCTTTGGCTTTTTTCGTTCGACAATATCCCAGAATCAATGATTTTGGCAGCTATTCTATTTAATTGGCTTCTTAATTTTGTTTTTACTGCTATTATTGGGAGCTATTATGTGATCAGATTTAAACCCGTAAAGAGATGATCATAATTTCTGTAATTATTATCATATCATATTCGATTACGCTCTTTTGGTTTTCTAAAGGGTTTAAAAAAGTAAAAGATTTTAAGCCAAGAAATCAACTTCCAAAAACTAGTTTTAGTATTTTGATTCCTTTCAGAAACGAAGCTAAACGAATAAATCCACTTCTACAGTCGCTGCTCGAACTCAACTATTCTCATGATAAATTTCAGGTGGTATTTATTGACGACGAGTCTACAGATAAGGGGCAGGATACAATTTTAACTGCACTAAGCGATTCCACCTTAAATTTTAAAATAATTGCTAACCAGCGCAACAGTGGTTCGCCTAAAAAGGACGCAATTTCTGTAGGGATAAAAAATGCCAATTACGATTGGATACTTACTACCGATGCAGATTGCGCCTTACCAGAATCTTGGCTCGCCATATACGATCTACTTATCTCCAACGAGGCGCCAACCATGGTTATGGGACCTGTCTATTTTGGACTTGGCAAAACCAATGAGGTGCTTAAAGACTTGATTCAAACAGAGGCCTGCGCCTTACAAATTGCAGCAATTGGTAGCCTAGGCAACCAAAAACCAATCTTGGCGAACGGAGCAAATTTAGGATATAAAAAAGATTGGTTTATCGAAAACCAAGGCTATAAAGGAAACGACCATATTGCTTCTGGGGACGATGTTTTTTTGCTTCAAAAAGCAATAGAAACCAAAGCAAAATTGAGTTATGCCAAATACGATCAGGCTGTTGTGTATACGCAGCTAGCCTGCACTTGGCGCGAATATTTTTGGCAACGAATACGATGGGCAAGTAAGACTAGTCAAGTACCCAATATGCTCACTAAATTCTTGGGGACGATAATGGCAATCACAAACCTTTGGTGGATATTATTATTGATAGCCTTTATTGTTTATGGAGAAGTCTATAGCTTTTGGGCTGTATTTTCGGTGATTAAAATGCTTGTGGATTACCTTTTTTTAAGGCTAGGAAAAAGGCTCTTTCGACCAACTTGCGCTAGATTGTTTTTATTGTCTTCGCTACTGTATCCATTCGCTAGCACTTTGGTCCTATTAGGAACCAAACTAGGAGGTTACAATTGGAAAAATAGACACTTTAAAAAATAATATGTACATTTATTACACCTAAAACCTACTCTTATGAAGCCACAAATTGCTCTATTTGCACTTCTAGTAATATGCTGCGTTGCATTTACTTCTGCTCAAGATTCTTATACTGTTAATGGCGAAACACTATCGCTTAAAACAGAAGTAAAAGGCCCGATTACTCTCCTTTGGAACACTTTTGACAAACACTACCGCTATTTTGCTAAAAAAGGCGAGGCCATTACAGAGCTATCTAATACCAAAAGCGATGGTAAATATCGAGAGCAATACAAGGAATCACTTCGAGTTTTAACCGCTGATTCGCCTGTTGATGCTTCTAAGGTAAGACTCACACTTGCAGGACTTAGAAAATACATCAACACCTATAATAGTAACGTAGACCCCAACTATGTAGATAATAGCGAAACCGTAGAGGTTATAACAAGACTTGGAGTTTTTGGAGGAATTACAAATCACCGTTATACAAGCAATCCAACCAATGAGACTTTACCCTTGATAGGACTTGAGTTCGAACTTTTTGACGCAAAACTATTGCCAAGACATGCTATTGTATTTGGTTTTAGACAAAGTTTTAAAAACGAAACGTATATGTACAGCTCATCTCAATTTTCGATTAACTATCGTTTTAAGTTTGTTAATTCGCCTAATGTGGCTGTTTATGTCAATACCAAGCTCGTTACTTATAACTATTCTAAAACACAATTTGATACAGTCGCAGACCCTTCCTTACCAAACGAAGTTTCTGGTGGAAAGCTACAGGCGCCATTTATATTTGGTCTTGGTGCCGATATCAAACTAGGAAACGGATTTATTATTTTGGGGTATAACGATGCTGTGTCTTTAGTGCTAGACGACAATGGCGAATTCCCTATAGACTTTACAGCCGGGTATAAGTTTAATCTAAATTAATCAGTCTTTTTTGCTTCGCAGAATTATAGGAAGCGTCATCGAGGTGCTTACTGGAATTCCGCGTTTAAGTGCTGGCCCAATACTGTCCGTTTTATCTATACTCTCTTGTAACCACGTAGTAATTTCTGGGAGTCTAAAGCTTAATTTTTCCGGCATTAGAAATATCAAGACTCAGTGTAATTGTGTCAGAAATTGGGGTGTACACTTGAAAATTCTTAGTAGCTATATTCTCTAATATAACTCTTGATAATTCGCGCTGAAAACACAAACGCTGCTCATCTTTAATGGCAGATTCGTCGCAAGCAGCAAAAAGTGGGTATTGATCTACCTCATCCCATGAGATAGTTTCAAATTCTTGTTTATACAAGTCATCCGAATCAACTTTAATAGTTTCGAAATACTTACAAGAAGTTGTCGCCAACAAAAATAGACATGACAATATTCTAAGAAGTTCAGTGGAATGTAAAAAAGAGGTCAATTTATTCACCTTCCCAATCTTTAATAAACTCGTCCCAAGTAAGGTTTGTATAAAGGCCTTCGCCTAAATATTTGACGATAGGCAAGAGTTCATCGGCTTTTCTGTAGCCTTTAAACGTCTGTAAAATACCAAAATCGGCATCCATAATGATTACAGAAGGATAACTCATTTTTCCCTTTAAAAACCCCGCGGCTAGCTCGTTATATCCTCGACGGCCTTTGGCAATATATTTAAAATTTTGTCCCTT
>QIIH01000404.1 GCA_003229235.1 Flavobacteriales bacterium
AATACTCAATGTAAGGTTTTATATGACCGAATTGTAGCAAAGGGAAAGAATAGGGAAGTTAGAATCAGTTGCTTTTTAGCTCAGTTCTTCCTAAGTTTGATTTCTATTAATTTTAAGAAGTATTAATAGAAAGAACAAAAGAACAGAGTAAGGTTAAAATATACGTAGGAACTTATGATTCCGTCAACAATAAATCCCCTGCTCTTTTATTGCTTAAATACGTTCAGTTCTTTGTTACGGAAGTTTAACTACTTTTAATGTGCTTTTTAAAAATACTAGCCAACAATTTAAAGGAGAATCATCAAAAAATTAATTGCGATATAATTATGGAAAAAGTACAGGATTTACAAGTAATACCAATGGTTGCAGAGTTAGATCAAACAGCACAGGTACAGTTTTATCGCAAGACGTATTCTCATGTTGCTTGGGCGGTTTTACTGTTTATTTTGGTTGAAGCATTGTTTTTTCAGGTACCGGCTATTGTAAACTTCGCATTTTCTCTCGCAGAAGGTTGGACATGGCTCTTGCTGTTAGGAGGTTTTATGTGGGCCACGCGTAAAGCAGAAAGCATGGCTATGGGTACTACAGATCGCAATACACAATATGCGGCCTTGGCTTTGTTTGTAGTGGCAGAAGCCTTTATATTTATTCCACTTATAGGTATCGCTCTTATGATAGCACAAGAAAGTGGGGCAGAGCTTATTAATCAAGCGGCAGTCATAACTCTGGCATTATTCGGTGGCTTATCAGCTACAGTATTAATGACCAAGAAGGACTTTTCTTTTTTGCGTACTGGGCTTACTATTGGGTTTTTTATCGCCATGGGATTAATTATTGCCGGAACACTCTTTGGATTTGATCTAGGGCTTTGGTTTAGTGTAGGGATGGTTGCTTTAGCCGCTGGAGCTATTTTGTATCAAACCTCTCAGATGGTACATAAATACAATCAAGATCAATATGTAGCTGCCTCTTTAGGGTTATTTGGCTCGTTGATGTTACTGTTTTGGTATGTTTTAAGCATACTTTCGAGAGACTAAATTTTATTGGTGTAGATTGTATTTGCTTTATTTTAAGCCTCTTACAATAGTCTTAACTATTTTTAGTTATATTAGGATATCCTAAATAGCCCCTTAATGTACCTTTTGCAGACCAATGACTCTCCTGAATGGATGGCGCCTTATGCGTATGCCATTGTCTTTTTGGGGATTTTATTTTTTCTGTTCAGGGTTTTCGAAAACTTTTACGGCGAACGTTTTAATCGGCCTCTAGTACGGCACTATTTTACCTACCGTAAATTGAGCAAAGGGCAACAGCATGTTCTCGAAACTAGCTTCCCATTTTATAGAAAATTAGGCCGAAAGCATCGTAGGCAATTTGTTCATCGTGTCGCTACTTTTATAAAGGATAAGGAGTTTATTGGGCGTGAAGATTTAGAGGTTACCGACAAAATGAAGGTGCTAATTGCGGCAGTGGGGTGTATGCTAAGTTTTGGCCGTAAAAACTATACCTATAGCATTATTCACTTTATTTTAATTTATCCAGACGATTTTTATAGCAATATTAATGAAGCCTATCACAAAGGTGAGATTAACCCGCGAGGGAGAGCATTGGTGTTATCGTGGAAGGCGTTTATAGAGGGCTTAGAGGACGAAAAGGATAATTTGCACCTAGGCATCCATGAGTTTATGCACGCCATGCAGTTGGAGGCTAAACAAGGTGGAGATCCAGACTCGATGCGATTCGAGATTCAATTTCAGAATATTTTAAAGCGCCTTACAGATATTGAGGTTAAAGAAAAGCTTGATAAAACGGATTTCTTTAGAGAATATGCCTTTACTAATCAATTTGAGTTTATGGCCGTTCTGGCCGAATATTTTATAGAATCACCATCTACATTCAAATCACACTTCCCCGAATTGTATGAGAGCACTAAAAAAATGCTCAACTTTAGATTTTCGGGCTATTAAAAAGTAAATTATTTTAATGGATAATACTAATTGGTAAGCTCTTTGAGTTGCGCAATTGTAGTTGTAGGGTCGTCTGATTTAAAAACAAAGCTTCCAGCAACTAAAACATTAGCACCAGCAGCAACCAAAGCTTCGGCGTTTTTGCTAGTTACACCACCATCAATTTGTATTTGAGTGTTGGCGTTGTTATCGTTGATAAGTTTTCTGAGTGCTTTTACTTTATTATAGGTTTGTTCGATAAAAGATTGCCCACCAAAACCAGGGTTTACACTCATTATGCACACCAAATCGATATCGTTAATGGTGTCTTCTAAAACGTTGATGTTGGTATGCGGGTTTAGTGCAACACCAGCTTGCATTCCTGCCGCTTTAATTGCTTGTAAGCTCCTGTGTAGGTGTGTGCAGGCTTCGTAGTGCACCGTTAATACATTAGCGCCTAAATCTGCAAATGTTTGAATATAACGATCGGGATCGACAATCATTAAATGAACATCTAAAGTTTTGTTGGCATGCTTCGAGATTGCCTTGATTACGGGCATTCCAAAAGAGATGTTTGGAACAAAAACGCCATCCATTACATCCAGATGAAACCAATCTGCTTGGCTATTGTTAACCATAGTAATATCGCGCTCCAGGTTGGCAAAATCGGCGGCTAAAATAGAAGGTGCAATTTTTGTGGTCATAAACATTAGATTTATCTGGCAAAAGTATGCAGAAAAATCGAATAAAATTAGCTCTTGTCTAGGCGAATCTTTAGCCATTAATCAATAAAAAAGTAAAACCCCGGTAATCAGCCGGGGTTTCATTCATCAATCAAAAAACGAACAGTTATTGATAACTGTTAGTTACGGTTATTGAGCCAAAGATACTAAAGTCTAGCCCAAATATGTTTTCAAGATTTTACTTCGAGAAGTATGCTTTAATCTGCGTATCGCTTTCTCTTTAATTTGACGCACACGTTCACGTGTTAAATCAAAGGTTTCGCCAATTTCTTCTAGAGTCATCGGGTGCTGATCCCCTAAACCAAAGTACAAACGAATAACGTCTGCTTCTCTTGGAGTCAAGGTTTCTAAAGCACGCTCAATCTCTGTACGCAATGATTCGTGCAACAAAGCACGATCAGGATTAGGAGATTCTCCAGAGCGAAGTACATCGTAAAGGTTAGAGTCTTCCCCTTCTACTAATGGCGCATCCATCGATACGTGACGTCCAGAATTCTTCATGGATTCCTTTACGTCGTTGATAGTCATATCCAATTCCTTGGCAATTTCTTCTGCGCTTGGCGGACGCTCATGTGCTTGCTCTAGGAAGGCAAATGTCTTGTTGATCTTATTAATAGATCCAATTTTGTTCAGCGGCAAACGTACAATTCTAGATTGCTCGGCCAAAGCTTGCAAAATAGATTGTCTAATCCACCAAACGGCATAAGAAATAAACTTAAATCCACGAGTTTCGTCAAAACGTTGCGCCGCTTTAATTAATCCAAGGTTGCCTTCATTAATTAAATCTGGAAGGGTTAATCCTTGATTTTGATATTGCTTAGCAACCGAAACCACAAAACGTAAGTTAGCTTTAGTCAATTTTTCTAGGGCACGTTGATCCCCCGCTTTAATGCGTTGCGCTAATTCTACTTCTTCGTCTGCTGTGATTAAGTCAACTTTACCTATTTCTTGTAGATACTTGTCTAAGGATGCGGTTTCTCTATTAGTAACCTGCTTGGTAATTTTGAGTTGTCTCATGTATTGTTCCTCTTTCTTAAATATGCGCGTAATTGCGCTCCGTTACTATATTATACGTAAGAACACCCCTAAATGTTACAATCATGCGAGTATTTTTTTACAAGGAAGGCTAAAATGTTAAAAATAAGAGCGTTGTAAGACCTAAAGTGCATGGGATATCATCTATTTATTCAAAGTCTAATTCTTAGGAGGCTTACAATCATTTACAAAAGTTAAAGATTAGCCTTTACACTAAATTAGCTTTTAATAAAAAAGAGAAGCCTTTCGGCTTCCCTTTTT
>QIIH01000309.1 GCA_003229235.1 Flavobacteriales bacterium
CAGTCTGCTTGTTTCAACGCTGGATACCCAAAATTTGAGATCGCTTCGTGCCTCGCGATGACGTTCCTGCTTAACTAAACGACATTGAATAGTAATTGGCTAACAATTCAATTAATAGAGGTGCCCTTAACCTGAATAAGTGCAAATAAATATTTACAACCTCTCTAGCTCCACAGTAAAATGCCGCATAATGGATGCCTCTTTTTTTATAGTAAGCCCTTTTTTTATGGTGTTTCTTCTGTCATATACATTGCAAACAGCAGCAGCTATGTAATCCATATGGCTATTGGTATAAACCCTGCGAGGAATTGCTAGTCGAACTAATTCTAATGCTGGGTAGCGATTTTCTCTGGTCTCAGGATCACGATCGGCCAGTAAGGTTCCTACTTCAACTGCTCTAATTCCCCCTTCCAAATATAGTTCTACTACTAAAGTTTGAGCAATATATTCTTCCTTCGCAATTTCAGGAAAGAATTTTTTAGCATCAATAAATATGGCGTGGCCACCTGTAGGTTGTAATATTGGCACTCCGTGGTCTAAAAGTTTGTCGGCAAGGTACTCTACTTGGCGTATGCGTGTATCTAAATAGTCGAACTCTGTGCCCTCATCCAACCCTTGGCAAAGGGCATTCATATCCCTGCCCGACATACCTCCATAGGTTACAAAACCCTCGAACATAATATTATACACGCTCGCTTTTTCGTAAAGCTCCCGTTCCTTAAAACCAATAAATCCTCCCATATTTACGATGGCATCCTTTTTACTACTCATCGTCATAGCATCGGCATAGGAGTACATTTCCTTTACAATTTCTTTAATTGATTTATCGGCAAAGCCTTCCTCCCGTTTTTTAATAAAATAGGCATTTTCGGCAAATCGAGCAGAATCTAATACCACTTTAACACCGTGTTTTCGCGATAATTCAGCTACTTCTTTAATATTTTGCATCGAAACCGGCTGCCCGCCAGAGGTGTTATTGGTAACAGTAATAATAACCATGGGTACCTGCGCAGTAGGGTAGTTTTCATACACGGCTTTCAGTTTTGTAACATCTAAATTGCCTTTAAAAGGATGGTAAATTGTGGTATCAAAAGCTTCATCAATGGTGCAATCAATGGCTGTTGCCTTTCTAAATTCAATATGCCCTTTGGTAGTATCAAAATGTGAATTACCGGGAATAACATTTCCTTGTTTTACCAATACCGAGAACAGTACATTTTCGGCCGCACGGCCTTGATGAGTAGGCAAAAAATCGTTAAACCCAAAAAGCGCTTTAATGATTTTTTTCATGTTAATGTAAGAAGAGGCGCCAGCATAACTTTCATCGCCTATCATCATTTGGCTCCATTGTTTATCGCTCATCGCACCCGTACCTGAGTCGGTTAGTAGATCGATAAAAACGTATTCGCTTCTTAGGTTAAATACATTATTATAGGCTTCGGCAAGCCATTGGTCTCGTTGTTCACGTGTGCTTTTTTTGATGGTTTCCACCATCTTAATTTTATATAGTTCTGCAAATGGAAGTTCCATAAGTTGAGTGTTTTAAGATTGAATAAATTGAACTTGTTTCACAACCGAAGTCTCGAATTGGAAAACAATTTTTTAATTGGGGTAGATTATTCTCACTCAGTGTCTTTTGCAGGAGTACTGATGAGGTGAGATGAAGGTAAGATTAACCCAAGTGAAACTCGTCTCTACGCTTGATGTTGAGAAACAAGTTTTGTAGAAATGATTGATAATTTTGGACGAGTGAACCCATAGTACAAAAATAACCTATAAACCTGAGTTAGGGATAAGGAATAGACAGCATTTTTTATCCCTAACTCAGGTTATAAGCAGGAGGTTTGATTTTATAAACGATAATATTATCTATTTTACTTATATTCGTTCAACTATTTAAATAATTACCATTGTTGCAATTTTTTCATTATAATAATTGGTCTCGACTTGTTAATTCTGATTCAGACCCAATAAATTACCTTAACCTAAAGAGGAACATATTGTTTTCGAGGTTTTGTATAATATCAGCACTTGCTGCCATTATACAAGGTTTTTATGATTATTGGGATGGTTTTCCTTTTGTAATGGGGCTAGACTTTGGTATTGTGGGTTTCCTTATTTTAGGTTATTTGCTTAACGAACAAAGACACCATAATACTGCAAAAGTGGTTGTTTTTACCTGTGCGAACTTATCTCTTTTTGGCTTATCAGCTGTGGTGCCAAAAGAAATTGGTGTTTATTTGCTTTTCTTTCCTTTAATTGTCTTCTCAATTATTGTTTTCGATTTTAAACAGCGTTTTTACACCTATTTTTTTACGGCTATTTCAATTTTGCTTAATCTAATTCTAGTACTCACTCAATATCATCCGTTTGGCGATATCAACCTTCAACCTTCAGACCCTACTATTTCTTTTACACTTAATTTATTTATTGCAATTATACTCATTAGCGTGGGTGTCGATTTTCTTTTATCTATTACCAATAATGCTGAAAAAAAGCTTACAGAGTCTTATCAAAAATCTGTATTACTAGCTAGTGAGCTAAAGAAAAAAAACAGTGCCCTTGAAAAAACCAATGAAGAACTTGACCAATTTGTGTACAGCGCCTCACATGATTTAAAGTCTCCTTTGGATTCTGTTACAGGTTTGCTTAATCTAATAAAATTAGAACCAGATCAATCACCAAAAAATATTCGAAAATATCACCAAATGATAGAGCAAAGAATTGATGGGTTGTATGGATTTATTAAGGATATATTGGACTATTCTAAAAATGTTAGAACAGGCTTAATTAGAACAGAAACGAATATAGAAAAACTTATTGATGAGATTATTGCTCATAACACCTATTTAACCAAAGCAGATAAGATTAGCATTTCTAAAAAAATAAGTGTTGGTGATAATATTTGGGTAGATAAAATTAGATTGTTTAGAATAGTAAACAACCTTGTGTCAAATGCAGTAAAGTATAATGATATGTCGAAAGCAAATCCTTACATAGTAATTACAGCTAAAGTTGATGAAGGAAAATTAATTATACGCATAAAAGATAATGGCGAAGGAATAGCCAAAGAAAGGGAAGGTAAAATATTTAATATGTTTTATAGGGGTACTCAATCTTCTACTGGCTCGGGGCTAGGGTTATACATTGCCAAAGAAATGGTAGAAAAAATGAATGGCTCAATAGCTTTTACTTCTCAGGTTGGGGTTGGTACTGAGTTTGAGTTTTCGATTCCTCTAACAGATAAACCCGCTTAGGCAAAGTTTTACCAATTTCCTTCTTATGGTTCCTTCTATTGCAGGACTCTCATATAACTTCTAATGTCTTCGTCATTATCGGGCGTCAGACCCGGTAATCTCTTGCGCTTACCAGCGCATTTTTAAAAGAAGTCATGTGGATTTATAAGTTTCTACGCAGTCTTTCTTTTTTGAGAGGTCTTTGGAATGCGGGATAATCAGTGTTCATTATCAAAATAGATAATATGAGCTTGCCCATTGATTAGCTGAGTTCGGGATAAGGCAAATTACTCTACATTACCATTTCAGCCAATACGGCTACCCCAGCACCAAGCAATAACACCAAAAGTTTGCTAAGTTTTATTTGATGCCCGGGCGAACTTTCAAACACGATGGTAGTGGATATATATAAGAAACTACCACTCACAACTGCAAAAAGTATATTAATAGCTTGTTCGGTAAAAAACTGAATATCAATGGCATACTGGCTTATTAGTAAGCCCAGTGGCGAAGCCAAAGCAAAGAGAACAAGAAACAGAATTGGCTTGGTTTTGCTGTGGTAATAACAAAGCAATATCGTCATCATAGCAAAAGCTGCTGGCAATTTATGTAACCCTATGCCCAAAGCAATAACCAAGTTACTGGTGTTGGCAGGGTTGGCGTGCGAGTGCGTTAACAGTGAACCTTCTAAAATAGAATGAACCGAAAGCCCAATTAATAAGGAAAGTGCTAAACCTGA
>QIIH01000386.1 GCA_003229235.1 Flavobacteriales bacterium
CCAAGCGAGCCAGTAATAAAGCCAATTATCACGGCATAAGTCGCATGATGAAATCGCTTTAAAACATAACCCAACACATGTGATAGTGTTACCAAACCAGTTAAGCTTCCTAAGGCAAAAGTTACAAGAACTACCAATAGACGCATTCTTTTTGGATCGCTTGTAAACTCAAAATCTAAATTAAGAATATTTGCAATCGTATCATATAGGGCATTTACAGAATCTACCAATAAGAGCACATAATTGCCCAAAAGAATAAGTATAAATGATCCCGACAGGCCGGGCATGGTCATGCCAGAGACCCCTATGATTCCGCAGAAGAAGACAAACAAGAGATGATCATTTTCTTTAGCCGGAGATAAAAAACTAATGCCAATACCAGCAATAACACCGCAAATAATAAGCGTGATATTACGCCGGTTCCATTCGTTAAAATCTTTACAGATATAGTAAATAGACCCAATGATCATTCCAAAGAATGCACTCCACACATACAATTCGTAATGGGTAATCCAATAATCTAATATTTTTGAAACACTAAAGTAACTTATTAGGATTCCCAGAATTAACAGCCCTAAAAACCTGCCATTTATATATTGAAAAAAGCTTTTGAATCTGCCATTTAATAGCAATTTAAATGCTTTGCCATTAATCTTTTGAAGGGAGTAGATAAATTCTTCATAAAACCCGGCAACAAAGGCAACAATTCCTCCAGAAACACCAGGAACTTTATTGGCAGCACCCATTGCGAGGCCTTTTAATACTAACCAGGTAGAATCGTTAAAATTTCGCGGCTGACTCATTATGCAGCGATTTTTTTACGGTTGGCATACCATTCAAACCCCAGAATTAAAAAACACCCAACAAGAGCACAGGCCAAGGCAGCAAGTATCATTGGTTCGCTATCAAATTGTGATGGAAGTACACTTTTCTCTAATAGAGGTACTTGCTCACCACTGTGATTGGTTCTAAAACTTAAAACATCCTTCCAAGGCCAAACTTTATTTAGAGCCCCAATCATAAATCCTGTAAGTACTGCTAAAGTTGTGTTTTTATAATGCTCAAACATCCAGCGCAATGCTTTAGAAAAGGTTTTGAGTCCTGCAATTGCTCCTATTCCAAAGACAATTAATTGCAGCATAGAAGTCCCTAAAAGACTAGAGTCTGAACCTGTAATTCCTTCAATTACACCCGTGATCGATCCAATAACCATCTCGTATGCGCCAAGAAGCAGCAAAATAAAAGCGCCTGAAAGTCCTGGTAGTATCATTGCGATTATCGCAATAAAACCCGCAATAAATAAAAACCATAGCGGTTGCCCGTCGCTAAGAGGGGGCAAAATGGTGATATAATAAGAGAGTATGGCAGCAATTATTAAACCGGCAACTGCGGGGAGATTCCACCTGCTTACTTGTTTAATGATAAAAATAATACTGGCGATTATAAGGCCAAAGAAAAATGCCCAGACCAATATTGGATGCTCGGTGAGCAAATAGGTGATGAGCTTTGCAAGGGATATAATACTAACCGCAACGCCCAATAATAAGGTAGCCAAAAATGACAAATTATAATGTGCCCAAGCGGCTTTAAAGCCTTGTTTCTTCCAAAGCTTAAACACGCCAAAATCTAAACGATCAATTGTGGTAATTAGGGTTTCGTAAATTCCAGTAATAAATGCAATTGTTCCTCCAGAAACTCCTGGAACCACATCGGCAGCACCCATTGCAATACCTTTAAAAAACGTACTAACTAAGCGATGTTTTGAGTTTGAAGACATAAATATTTATCAACTTTTCTCAAAGTTACTTATAATTATCGAGAGGTTTTTTCGTAATCCTGTATAATTTTTTGAACCGCTAATTTTTGAAATACTGAAGGAAATAATTCCTCTATAATGATCGAGTATTCGTGATCGTTTCTCAGGCCATTGTTTAGATGAAAAAGACCTTTACTGTCTTCGCCAATCAAATAATGTAAGCCAGCTAAACGCATTTCAACCTCGGCAGCATCGGGATAAAATTCACTTGCCTGATATAGGTTGTTAATTGCGGCTTCGTATTCGCCTAGGTGAATTAGTATGTCAGATCGATTCGTCCAAGAGTCAATTTCGTAATTGCCAAGTTCTATGGTTCGGCGGAAACCGTGTTCTGCTTCTTCGAACAAATTTAAGTTGCGATTGATGGTCCCATAACGCTTCCAGTACAAAACATTTTCACTATCGATGTTAACTGCTTTGTTAATATAATAAAGCGCCTTCTGATAATTCTTTTTTCGCGTATAATAATCGGTAATTGCGATCCAGCCTTTATCTAACAAGCTGTCTTCTTCGATACATTTGTTATAAAACTGTATTGCAAACTCGTCATTTCCGAGCTTTTCGTGGCATTTTCCGATACGCAATAAAGCAAACGAAGTTGGGTCGTCTAACTCTAACGAAATCGTATAACATTCAATTGCTTCGTTATAACGCTTTAGTTTTTCAAGTACTTTGCCTTTTTCTAAGTAGGCACCTACAAATGTGTCGTCACTTATAATGGCGAAATCGTAAGCTGCCAGCGCTTTTTTATACTCTTTTAGGGTGTAATATTGCTTCCCTACTTGGTGCCAACCTACTTCTGAGTATGGGTTAGAATTTAGAAAATTGTTTAAGTAATCGATTGCTTTTGCATGTTGTTCTAAAAAATCGAAACAATAAATTACATTGTACAATGAGGAGTAGTCTTGATTATCGTCCTCTAAACATCGCATAAAATGCGTCTTTGCATTTTCGAAGTCTTCTAGAAATAAATATTCCATCCCAATTAACGAAAGCACATCGATTTGGTCGTCTGTAATAGCCAACGCCTGCTTTAAAAGTTCTATTGCCTTTTCGTGCATATCTCTTCGTGAGAGCACATTGGCTTTTTGAATCAAAATTTCTTCGTTTGAACTTTCGATAGAGTATAATTCGTCTAACATCCCATCTGCTATGTCTAGCTTGTTTTCGAAAATATACATTTCGATGCGATACAATTTAAGACTGGTACAAGTAGGGTGCTGAGCCAATCCAAGCTTGGCTGCTTTTTTTGCAAGCGCTATCTTTCCATTGTCTAAATAATGCTGGATTATTTCTTCGAATTCTTCTGCATCAAAAAATAAGACATTATTTGTCTTAAGCATAGATTCAAAGCGCTCTAGCGAGAAGCTGTTATCATCGTTATGGCGTAATTGCATAAGCGGGGGTTTAACGGTTTCTTCTAATTTAAAGGTAACAATGTATAGTAGAGTTCAATTCTTGTGCCGATTATCTTGTTAACAAATTAATTAACACCAAAAATAGCAGTAACCCACTATATATAAGGGAATTAATGAGTAAATTATTCTTGTATTTTATCTAACACAGACAGTATGACCTGACAGCCTTCGATGATTTGTGCCTCAGTAATCGTGAGCGGAGGTGTGATTCTAACCGCTTTAGTCTCATAAAGCAACCAAAAAAGTATAAGGCCTTCTTTTTGGGATTCGAGAATAACTTTTGTTGCCAATTCAGAAGATTCGACCATGAAAGCAAGCATTAATCCTTTTCCTCTAATCTCTTTAATGAGTGGATGAACCAAATGCTTTTTAAAAACTTCTTCTTTAAATAGCGTCTCTTCAATTAAGTTACTTTCTCTTATAGTTCGTAGGGTAGCCAAAGCCGCTGCGGCAATTACTGGATGTCCGCCAAAGGTTGTAATATGCCCTAATTTTGGGTTGCTCGATAATGTGTTCATTAACGCTTTCGAAGCGGTAAATGCACCAATTGGCATTCCTCCACCTAATCCTTTTCCAGTTACAAGAATATCTGGGATACAGTCGTAATGTTCAAAACCAAACCAAGTACCTGTTCTGCCCATTCCGGGCTGAATCTCATCTAAGACAAGCAAAGCACCTACTTCTTGACAACGTACTTTAACTGCTTTAAGATATCCATTTTCTGG
>QIIH01000235.1 GCA_003229235.1 Flavobacteriales bacterium
AAATCAAGGAAAAGACAAATACGAAAAAATATATACAAATCAATTACGCTTGTTTTGATACCTCGTATGCTCTGCGTCGAGGTAGTTCATTCTCTTTGCCTAGTTTTTGATTTTCAATAGCCTCTAAAGCGTAGGCCATAATTAATTTTGAATCTATTAGAGATACGTCTGCAAAATTGAGCGAACGCATCGCTTTGGTTTTACCTTCTTGTGCGTTGTGGAGCAGGTTTTTAGGATCACTTAAAAAGACACCTTGAAAAAACCATAGGCCAAAATGATTTTTAAAACCGGCTAAACCAATTACATTTTTTCCGCTTACGGTATAGGTTGGGATGCCCCATTTTACAGTTTCTATAGCCTCTGTAGACAGCAATATTTCCCGAACAGCATGCAAGGCTTCGCTCCATTGTTTTTGCTTGTCAATGTACTTTTTTACCTTTTGGAAATCGGTCATAGGGTAATTTACTTTTTAATAAGCTGTATAGTTTTAAAACCAAAGTTAGTTTTAATTTTTACAAAATAAACACCTGTCTTAAAATGGGAAATCTCCAATAAATGACTATTATTCGCTGTCGAAAAAGTGTCATCTTCGCGTAAAATTCGACCATTAATATCATAAATTTTGAGATTAGATATTCTAACAGCGGGATCAAAACTTAGCATGGCATTTTCTGTTACAGGATTTGGTGTTATCACAATCGAAGTCAGACGCGTGGCTTCTGGCACAGACAAAAAGGCATCGTATAGTATTTGTAACAAGTCTATTGGCTCTTCTCCAAAAGGCATTTCTTCGATGTTAAGTCTTAGATACGGATTACCCGGAGTATCGTCTGGTCTATATACCTGTAAAAATGCCGAGGTCGAAGAGGTCCCGCGATCTAGACATCGCGAATCTGCTCCTGCAAAATTAGCACCTTGCAAAGCCGACATTAATTTGTCGGCAAGGCTACCAGTAGTAGTATTAAAATTGTCTTGCATGTTCTCTAAGACTGTAGCGTTAAGCAATATATTGCCTTGAACGCTAAAGGTGGCTCCTTGTATATCGTCTTTATAATCGTCTGTATTGCTTCCCGACCATCCTGCCGTTCGCGGGCTACCAGTATCGTCCAAATCGGCAATACCATATTGCCTGTACGAAGGATCACTAAACGAACTCGAGCAAGGAAATTCGTCATTTGCCAGCAAATACGAAATAATCTCGCTAGGAGAATCGCCAGCTTGCATCTGTGCGAGCGCGTTTTGCAAATTACCGTTTGGAATGCACACATATGCCTGAGAGTTAACACCTCCTTTACCTGGGATAATTCCGCTAATTATATCGATAATCCCCCCAAAGGCAGCTGCACCATCAACGCAAGATGCTCCCGCCGATCCTACTTCTCCAGTTGCTGGATCTACAGCAACAATCGAAAATGTGTCTTGCGAAACAGTCAAAGAGGTATACAATAACAAACTGGCAAAAAGAGTAATAGTTTTCATGGGATATAAGATATAATCTAAAGATACATATTTTTCGGTTGAGAGATGATTCTCAACAGTTGAGTCTTTCTATTTTTATCCTTCTGATTTTCTGCAATAGGTTTGCTGCTATAATTAAATATACAGCTAAGCAATGACCTTAAAATCACAACGACCATTACTTTTTTTATACTTACTACTATTTTTGATAACCAATCTAGCATTTGCCCAACAAACTATTTCTGGGGTAGTAACTAATCCTAAAGGGCAACCAATAATAGGGGCAAATATTTTTCTTGAAGGTACTTATGATGGGTCATCAAGTGGTGATAAGGGTGAGTTTAGCTTTCAAACGACAGAAGTTGGAGTTCAAGTATTGACGATATCTTTTATTGCGTTCGAGCCGTATAGTATCTCGCAAGATGTATCTACGATGGTGAGCATGATTATAGTTTTGCGAGAAGATGTAAACTCTTTAGAAACCGTTGTGCTTTCTGCCGGAACTTTTGAAGCCAGCGATAATAGCAAAGTATCTGTGTTAAAACCATTAGACGTGGTTACTACCGCGAGTGCCTTAGGCGATTTTGTTGGCGCACTACAAACATTACCTGGTACTACTACTGTGGCAGAGGATGGGCGGTTATTTGTTAGAGGAGGAGAAGCCGAGGAGACTCAAATATTTATAGATGGTATACGAGTCTTTACCCCATATTCGCCTACAACCAACAACATCCCTACACGGGGTCGTTATTCGCCATTTTTGTTTGACGGAATTACGTTCTCCACTGGAGGTTATTCTGCAGAATATGGACAGGCTTTGTCTAGTGTTCTTTTACTAAATACTATAGACAAACCCACTCAAGAAAAAACTGACATCTCTCTAATGTCTTTGGGAGCTGGTCTTGGCAATACTCAAATTTGGAAAAAAAGTTCGCTTAGTCTAAATGCTTCTTATATAAACTTGGCGCCTTATATAGTAGTATTCCCAGACAGAAACGATTGGGACGAGCCTTTTCAGGCATTCAGTGGAGAGGCTGTTTATAGACACGATATTAACGACGGACTTTTTAAGGCATATGCCGCTTTCGGCTCTTCTAAATTTAGTCTTATTCAAGAAGATATTAACTTTTCTGAGGGGGTGTATTTTGGTTTAAAAAATGACAATTTTTATACCAATATGAGCTTATTTAAGCGCTTAGGAAATGGTTGGAGGATAAACACTGGAGGAAGTTTTACCTATGCCAAAGACGATATTAGCGTACAGGAAACTAAAATTAAAGACGAGCAAATTTCGGCCCATGTTAAAGTTAAGCTCAGAAAGAGATTCTCGAATAGATTTAAGTGGGCATTTGGAGCAGAACATTTTATAACGAACTTTGACGAGCGTTTTACAGAAGGACCTACTAATTTTATTCTTGGGTTTAATCAGCCCATTACGGCCATTTTTAGTGAGGCAGATTTGATATTCTCTCGCTCATTTGCCATGAAGCTTGGGGCTCGCGGCGAGTACACCTCAAGCAATGATAAATTTACTGTATCCCCGCGTGCGTCTATGGCATATAAATTAGGTAGGAATGGGCAAGTTTCTGTTGCTTATGGCGATTTCTATCAGCAAGTGAATAATGAGTTTTTGAAATTCGACAATACGCTAGATCCTCAGAAAACTCAACATTATATAGTTAATTATCAATTTGTGAAAGCTGGGAGAATTCTACGTGCAGAAGTGTACAGAAAGCAGTACAATAATCTGGTGACATTCGACACAGATTTTGCTTTTCCCAATTCTAATTTTTCGAATATGGGAGAAGGCTATTCACAGGGTTTTGATTTGTTTTGGAGAGATAACGATAGTTTCAATAATCTCGATTATTGGGTGAGTTATTCATATCTAGATACAGAGCGTAGCTATTTAAATTATCCAAACGCCGCCACACCTCCCTTTGCTAACTCACATAATTTATCGTTGGTTGCAAAATATTGGATTCAAGACTGGAAAAGTCAAATTGGTTTTAGTTATGCATTTGCCAGTGGCCGAACCTACACCAATCCAAACATCCCTGGGTTTTTACAAGAACAAACCAAGTCTTTTAATAGCTTGAGTATTAATTGGGCGTACTTAATAGATGCACAAAAAATCTTGTATTTTTCTGTAAATAACGTGCTAGGGTTTAAAAATGTTAATGGGTATCAATATGCTCTTACCCCCGATGCCAATGGAGTATTTGACAGGCGGGCCCTTCTCCCAGCCGCAGATCAGTTCTTTTTTGTTGGTTTTTTCTGGACTATTAGCGAAGACGGAGTAGATAATCAGTTAGATAATTTGTAAGACTACAATTGAGGCATCTTATATAACAGTTTGTGCTAGGTATTTTTTAATCACCTAAGAAAGACTGCATTTTTACACTATAATAATATATCATATGTTAACCTTAGTATTTAATCTAGTGCTTATCGTTGTAATTATAATTTTTTAATATTCGTATTAGAATATTATAATCTC
>QIIH01000158.1 GCA_003229235.1 Flavobacteriales bacterium
GGCTAGCCCATATACCAACCTAACTAATCCACAAACGATTTATGCGAGAATAGAAAATTTGGGTGGATGTTTTGACACGATAAGCTTTACATTAACGGTAAATAATTCGCCTGTATTAAACGACCCGATCGCTGTTTATGAACTTTGCGACGATGATACCGCCAACGGCATTACTACTTTTGACTTGACCAGTTGGTTGCCTGAAGTTAGTGACGAGACCAGTCTGGATTGTTTGTTTTACCTAACCGAGGCAGACGCCAATGGCGGAACCGACCCCGTGGGCTCACCAACTGCTTTCGAAAACACAGTAAATCCACAACTTATCTGGGTACGTTGCGATAACGCTTTAGGTTGTTTTACCATTGGCTCCTTTGAGTTAAACGTGAATGAAAACCCTTTAATTGCTAGCCCTGATGCAATTGAAGCTTGTGATGATAATGCAGACGGTTTGGCTGTCTTTGATTTAACCACAAGATCGAGTCAAATTTTAAATGGTTTGCCTTCAAGTGGATATAGTGTTGAGTTTTATGAAGACATAGTGCTTACAATCTTAATAGCAGACCCAACTAACTACACCAACATCACTAATCCTCAGACGGTCTATGTAGTAGTAACCGATGGGGTGACTGGCTGTACAAGTGAAGAACAACTTGTCTTGCAAGTTTTAGATGGCCCCGTGATTAACGATCCTGATCCTTATGAGCTATGTGACGATAACAATCCTGGAGATGGAATAGAAGCGTTCGATTTATCGAGCAGAGATACAGAAGTAACTGGTGGTACTAGTGGACTTCAAGTAACTTATCACGAAACTGCTGCTGACGCAGATTCAGGTACGGCTCCTTTATCGAGTCCCTACGAAAATGTATCGAATCCGCAAACAGTTTATGTTCGAGTAGAAGACGAAACAACTGGTTGCTATAGTATCACAACCCTCGATTTGATTGTATCTCCACTACCTACAGCTACACAACCAGAAGATGTTACGACTTGCGGTGATAGTGACGACACTGCTAGTTTTGATTTAGCATCAATTGCCTCAGAAGCAGCAGATGGGCAGCCAGGAGTAACAGTTACTTTCTACGAATCAGAAGCTGATGCAAATACAGGCGACAATGCTGAAAGTTCGCCTTATTCCAACTCTGATAACCCGCAGACGCTGTATATTCGAATTCAAGACGATGTTACTGGATGTTATTCATTAACATCAGTTGTTTTGAAAGTAGAGTTTGTTCCGAGTTTATCCCCTCCGTTAGACGTAGAGCAATGTCCGGCGGTCAATGCTGTTGGCTTAACCAATCAATTTGATTTAACATCATATAACGACCAACTAGGCATTGGATTAACCGAGTTTACTGTAAGCTATCATACCAATAGTAGTCATGCCGAGGATGGCGCTAAGGCGATTGCCAATCCTGAAAATTACACCAATAGTTTAGAACAAGAGACCATATATATTAGAGTAACCAGCGATGCCGGTTGTTATAGTTTAACCTCGTTTGATATTTCTGTAGTTGTATGTGAAATTGAAATTCCACAAGGTATTTCGCCAAATGGTGATGGTTTTAACGACACATTTCAAATAGTTGGAATAGAGCTTCACCCAAATTTTGTGTTGAACATTTTTGATCGTAGAGGTCTCATGGTCTATTCCGGAAACGGAAGCACTCAGGATTGGGATGGGCGTGCCTTAGAACAGGGCGGGTCTTTATTGCCTGTAGGCACCTATTTTTACACCTTACAGCTTAATGACGATCCAGAAGATGCTGCCGGAACCGAACAATTGTATTCTGGCTATGTATATTTAAATTATTAAAGCAGCATATTATTAATTGAAAAGCCTGCGAAAAATCGTAGGCTTTTTGCTTTTAACCCGCTTTACAGATTGAGCTTTATTTTGTAATTTTGCCTGTTGATTCTCTCACTATGAAATTTAAATTAGTCTCTGATTTTTCTCCTACTGGCGACCAGCCCGAAGCAATCAAAAGCTTGGTAAAGGGACTAAATAGTAACGATCGTTATCAGACCCTTTTAGGAGTAACTGGGAGCGGAAAAACATTTACTGTTGCCAACGTGATTCAAGAGGTGCAAAAACCAACCTTGGTATTGGCGCATAACAAAACTCTGGCAGCGCAATTATATACAGAGTTTAAGCAATTTTTTCCTGAGAATGCTATCGAGTATTTTGTGTCCTATTACGACTACTATCAGCCGGAAGCCTATATTCCTTCGAGTGGAACTTATATAGAAAAAGATCTTTCTATTAATGAGGAAATCGAAAAATTGCGTTTGAGCGCAACTTCTTCTTTACTTTCTGGAAGACGTGACGTTATAGTCGTTGCTTCTGTTTCTTGTTTATATGGAATTGGCAATCCTGTAGAGTTCAAAAAGAATGTAATAGAAATGTATCAAGGCGAAACAATTTCTAGAACTAAACTTTTGCACAAATTAGTAAGGAGTTTATACTCTCGTACCGAAGCCGAATTTAAACATGGGAGTTTTCGCATTAAGGGGGATACGCTAGATGTATATCCGAGTTATGCCGATTTTGCCTTTAGGATTCACTTTTTTGGAGACGAGATAGAAGAAATTGAGTCTTTTAACCCGGAAACCAACGAACATTTAGAAAAATACGAGCAATTGCGGATTTATCCAGCTAATATGTTTGTGACTTCACCAGATATACTACAAAATGCTATCCATGGAATTCAGGAAGACATGGTAAAGCAAGTAGATTATTTTAAAGAAATAGGAAAGCATCTAGAGGCCAAACGACTAGAAGAACGCACTAATTTCGACTTAGAGATGATTCGTGAATTGGGATACTGTTCTGGGATCGAAAATTATTCTCGTTATTTAGACGGGCGAGCCCCAGGAACACGTCCTTTCTGTTTACTTGATTACTTCCCTGACGACTATTTGATGATAGTAGACGAATCGCATGTCTCGATACCACAAGTAAGTGCTATGTACGGCGGTGATCGTTCTCGTAAAGAAAATCTTGTGGAATATGGCTTTAGATTGCCCGCAGCCATGGACAATCGCCCCTTAAAATTTGAAGAATTTGAGGCAACTCAAAACCAAGTGATATATGTAAGTGCTACTCCCGCCGATTACGAATTAGGGCAATCTGAAGGGGTTTATGTAGAGCAGATTATTAGACCAACGGGGTTGTTAGACCCAGAGATCGAAATAAGACCTAGCAAGCATCAGATTGATGATTTGATTGAAGAAATACATCTTCGTGTAGATAAAGACGAACGTGTTTTGGTAACCACGCTCACCAAGCGCATGGCAGAGGAGTTAACCAAATACCTTACCAGAATTCAGATACGATGTCGCTATATACATTCTGATGTAGATACTTTAGAACGCGTAGAAATAATGCAAGACTTGCGTCTAGGAGTGTTTGACGTACTTATTGGAGTTAATCTATTACGAGAAGGCTTAGACTTACCTGAAGTGTCACTAGTAGCCATCTTGGACGCCGATAAAGAAGGTTTTTTACGCTCTCATCGATCGCTTACTCAGACAATTGGAAGGGCAGCACGACATATAAATGGGAAAGCAATAATGTATGCAGACAAAACAACACGGAGCATGCAATTAACTATAGATAGTGCCGACTATAGACGTGCAAAACAAGTGGTTTATAACAAAGAAAATAATATTACCCCAACGGCTATTATTAAATCCTTTGAAAATGCACTAACTAAGGCCAAAACAGACAGCTATGCCCTCGCTACTGCAGCCGATTTAATTAAAGAAAAACCTGATGAATATTTGAGCAAGCCCCAAATAGAAAAACGAATTAGAGATACGCGAAAAGCAATGGAAAAAGCGGCCAAAGACCTTGATTTTTTGATGGCTGCACAGCTTAGAGACAAAATAAAAAGTTTACAAACCGAAATGGAAACCCTTACTTAAATGTCACATCA
>QIIH01000509.1 GCA_003229235.1 Flavobacteriales bacterium
ACAATAGTAACAGCCATCGCTTTTGCCTCTAATAGTGCGTGGTTTGAGTATAAACAACAACTGTTCAATATGCTAATTAGAACTTAGCCAATATTGTTTAAAAAGGGTTAATCGGCTAGGACAATTACGCTGTTATCGCTCATCTCGATAGTACCAGAATTAATCTCCAAAGTGGTAATCTTACCTTCTTTCTTGAATCTGTCTGCTACCTCTTTGGCAATATCCATGGTACCCCAGACTTTTACCTTGCCTGGACCTAAAAGAGAAACTACCGCTGCGTGATTGTTGAGCATCTGAAACTCGCCTTGCACACCTGGTACGGCTACCGAATCTACTTCTCCACTAAATAAAGTGGCTTCTGGAGTTACAATTTCTAAGTGCATAATTATTAGTCTTTAGTAGTGAGCAATGAGTAAAAAGTCTTTGTTTACTCAAGACTCAATACTGATTTAAGCTTCTGCAAGCATTTTCTCTCCAGCCTCAATCGCTTCTTCGATTGAACCTTTAAGGTTAAAGGCTGCTTCTGGTATGTGATCTAACTCACCGTCCATAATCATAGTAAAACCTTTAATAGTTTCTTTAATATCTACCAATACTCCAGGAATACCAGTAAACTGCTCTGCTACGTGGAATGGTTGAGACAAGAAACGTTGTACACGTCTTGCACGGTAAACCGCTTGCTTATCTTCTTCTGATAATTCTTCCATACCAAGAATAGCGATAATGTCTTGTAATTCTTTATAACGCTGTAATAATTCTTTTACACGAGTTGCACAGTTGTAATGCTCATCACCTAAGATATCGGCTGCCAAAATTCTAGAAGTAGAATCTAATGGATCTACCGCTGGGTAAATTCCTAGTTCAGCAATTTTACGCGACAATACCGTTGTTGCATCTAAGTGAGCAAAGGTTGTTGCAGGAGCTGGATCTGTAAGGTCATCTGCAGGCACGTATACCGCTTGTACAGATGTGATTGATCCTTTCTTTGTTGAAGTAATACGTTCTTGCATCGCACCCATCTCTGTTGCCAAAGTTGGTTGATATCCTACCGCAGAAGGCATACGACCTAAAAGAGCCGAAACCTCAGAACCTGCTTGTGTAAATCTAAAGATGTTATCTACAAAGAAAAGCACGTCTTTCCCTTGTCCATCACCAGCACCGTCACGAAAGTATTCTGCAATCGTTAGGCCAGATAAAGCAACACGCGCACGTGCTCCAGGAGGTTCGTTCATTTGTCCGAATACAAAAGTTGCTTTAGACTCTTTAAGCGCAGCTTTGTCTACTTTAGAAAGGTCCCATCCACCTTCTTCCATCGAGTGCATAAAGTCATCTCCATAGCGAATAATTCCTGATTCTAACATCTCACGAAGTAAATCGTTCCCTTCACGAGTACGTTCTCCTACCCCAGCAAATACAGATAATCCACCGTGTCCTTTTGCAATGTTGTTAATCAATTCTTGAATCAATACTGTTTTACCTACTCCGGCACCACCAAACAATCCAATCTTACCCCCTTTTGCGTAAGGTTCGATAAGATCGATAACTTTAATACCTGTAAATAAAACTTCTGTCGAAGTAGAAAGATCTTCGAACAATGGTGCTTCGCGATGAATCGCCATTCCGTTCTCGCCAACCTTAGGTAGGTTACCAATACCATCAATTGCATCGCCAATAACGTTAAATAAACGCCCGTAAACGTCTTCTCCGATTGGCATTTGAATTGGAAGCCCTGTGACATTTACATCTACACCTCTACTCAATCCGTCTGTCGAATCCATCGAAATGGTTCTTACGGTGTTCTCACCAATGTGCGACTGAACTTCGAGTATTAAAGAGGCTCCGTTATTATCTAATTCTAAGGAATCGTAAATTTTTGGAAGCTCCGAACCACTTGCAAACTCTACGTCTACAACTGGGCCGATGATTGCAACAACTTTACCTGTAACTTTTGACATCTCTGCGATTTTAATTTTCTAGTAAATAAAGGTGCTTATACACCCTGTTTTTAACGGTGCAAAGATAAATTATTTACAAAATATAATAGGCTAAAACGCAGCTTTTTTTATATAAATATCTACTCTACAGTTACCGACTTCGCCAAGTTGCGTGGTTGATCTACATTTCTGTTCAACATCACCGCAATGTGATAGGATAACAATTGTAGCGGAATAGTTGTAACCAGTGGCGTTAAGGCTTCAGGTGTTTTAGGGACTTCCATTACATAATCTGCGATTTCTGTTACAGTAGTATCTCCTTCTGTAACAACAGCGATAATGCGCCCGTTTCTACTTTTAATCTCTTGAATATTACTCACTACTTTTTCGTAATGATTGCTGTTAACAGCAATCACCACAACCGGCATATTTTCGTCGATGAGCGCTATCGGACCGTGTTTCATTTCTGCCGCTGGATAGCCTTCTGCATGAATATAAGAGATCTCTTTAAGCTTTAAGGCCCCTTCTAGAGCTACCGGAAAGTTATAGCCACGCCCTAAGTATAGAAAGTTAGATACGTCTTTAAACTCTCTCGCAACTGCCTTTATATGATCGTTAGTTTTAAGAGCTTGTGCAACTTTGGTTGGAATCAATTCCAACTCTCGTAGATGCATCATATAATCTGAATGACTCATAGTCCCTTTAACCTTTGCTATGCGCAAGGCCATTAAAGTAAGCACGGTAATCTGTGTTGTAAATGCTTTGGTAGAAGCTACTCCAATTTCTGGTCCAGCATGGGTATATGTTCCGCTATGGGTCTCACGAGAAATACTTGAGCCAACAACATTACAAACTCCATATACAAAAGCTCCTTTGCGCTTAGCAAGTTTAACAGCTTCAAGGGTATCTGCAGTTTCGCCGCTTTGAGAAATTGCAATAACTACATCTTTTTCTGTGATTATAGGATTACGATATCTAAACTCAGAGGCATATTCAACCTCAACTGGCACGCGTGCCCATTCTTCAAAAATATATTCAGAAACCAAACCGGCATGCCAGCTTGTTCCACAAGCAATAATAATGATTCGGTTTGCATTCGCAAATTTCTCTAGATGGTCTTCTAGACCTCCGAGCCTCACTATGCCTTCGTTTGGTAACAATCTACCGCGATATGTATCTTTAATTACGCTTGGTTGCTCGTAAATTTCTTTGAGCATAAAGTGGTCATAGCCGCCTTTTTCGATCTGCTCTAGATTAAGCTGAAGCTCATGAATGGACGGATCTACACGTTCATCGTTCGCTATTCTTCGCACGGCAATCTCTCTTCCTAATCGAATAATTGCCATTTCGCCATCTTCTAAATAAATCGCATTGTTGGTAAACTCAATAAAAGGAGTGGCATCACTAGCGACAAAAAATTCGCCTTCGCCAATTCCAATAGCTAATGGGCTTCCTAATTTTGCCACGACAATCTCATCTGGTTTATTGCGATCAAACAATGCAATCGCATAGGCACCCACTACTTGGTTTAAAGCTATCTGTACAGCCTTACCCAATTTTACATTTTCTTGCTTTTTAATCTCTTCTATTAAATTAACAAGTACTTCTGTATCTGTGTCTGAGTGAAAAGTATAACCGCGTTTTACTAGCTCTTTTTTTAGCGTGGTGTAATTCTCGATAATTCCATTATGAATAATAACTAAATCGCCACTATTAGAGACATGTGGATGTGAATTTACATCGTTTGGCACCCCATGTGTTGCCCAACGAGTATGGCCAATTCCTAAATTTCCAGCAGTTGCCATTTCGGCATTAACTTTAGCAGAAAGATCGTCTACCTTTCCTTTGGTCTTACACATCTGAATGTTTTCGCCATCGTACAATGCAATACCTGCACTATCATATCCGCGATATTCAAGTCTTCTAAGACCGTTAAGAATTATAGGGTAGGCATTCTGATGGCCAATATAGCCTACAATTCCACACATATGAATTTAGTTTTG
>QIIH01000317.1 GCA_003229235.1 Flavobacteriales bacterium
ATAGTCGTATTTATCTATTATTAATCGTTAAGGTAAACTTTTCAAGCAGTATATCGATTGCTTAACGCCGCAAATTACCGGCGATCTTTATCTTTTATTTTTGAGAATCGAATCCGAGGACACGCGCTAATTGTAAGTAGAAAATTAAACCCGTTCAACAAAAATTGACATTAGTATTGTAATTGATTTTTTTGCTGGGCCTGACTTTGATTCAAAATTATGCGGGTGTCCCGGTAATTTCCGAATGAGTAGCCTTCTTCATGAAACATACCGACGGGAGGAAAAATAATCATTAGTATGACTAACAAAGTAACTATTGTTAATAGTCGATCCTTTGGTGTTTTGAACAGCTTCTTCATATTCGATCCGTACGATGCCTAACGTCTAAATCAGCCGCGCGGTTTTTTGCGCCGGCTGAATTTGATGGTTATATGATTTTATCAATTGACACGAAATATATAGATGGGCACTTCGCATCAATAGCTTCTGGAGGTTTTTTGTATATTTTGAATTTATAATTACTGTCTGAGTTATCAATGATGCAAATCAGTAGCAGTTCTTCAAAGAATGTTAATAAGTTTTTCAAATGTATATTCATATCAGTAACTATATCTGAATAATCTATTTGTGTAGCTCCTTGCTTGCCACTAAAATCGAAGCGCCATCCAGGAGTATAGCATTTGTTGCCAGGATTAAGTTTAAAATTTTTTATTTCTATATTGTGGCCTTGTTCTGCATGATTAATTTTATGAGCATTCCTCATAGAGGCGATTTGTTTTATCCAAATTTTATCATCTTCAAGTAACTTTATAAGGTCTTGCTTATTTGATTTATTTTTTGCCAACCATTCTCTGTATGCTTTGAAATTCGATCCGCTATTTGGAGCGCCGTAAAACAAACACAAGAATTCATGAGTTTTCTCTAGAAAACGCTTTGCTTTCCCAAGAAAGACGGCAACATTATTTTCTAACCCTTCAACTTGAGGTAGAGTTGGAATATATGTTCTTTTTTTGCTTTCTTCAATAATTGCATTACATTTAGGTATTAACTCTAAAGTTTCTTTGTAGATTTGATAGTGCACAGCCTCACAGGCTAATAGCATTTCTGTACAACACCATGCATGATCAAGCACCTCTCGTTTGCTTATCTCTGGATTTAGAATAATTGAATCTAGAATCTGTTTTGTTTGTATGATTGACCTCGCAACCCATGAATTAGCACAACCAAGAGAATAAAGCTTTTGGTTACTGTGCCTTGTTTCTGGGTATAAGTTTTGAGGGTCAATCGACTCCGCAGGCAATATTTTTGTAATAGAATTATTGGCAAAGGCGTAAAGTGAATCCTGTAACTGAACTAAATATTGCACTTCATCATTTGGATTTTCTGAATTATCAGAAAGGTTCATTGAGAAGGCATTATCTCGATTAAATTCATTGCTCATGATTATTCATATAATTATTTAGTATTTATACGCAGTGCGCGGTATGGCGTATAAATGTAGTTGGACTAAGCCGCGCCGGTGTTACCTTATGGGAATTGTATTGGATGTCGTTGTGATTGTCTAAGCTTGTTCGATGAGTTGATACGGTAAATCACTATAATTTCATGTATTTTTGACCTACTGTAGGCTTGGTAAGCGACTGTGTTTGCATCATTTCTAGTCGTTTTCTATTTTTTAACGACCACAAGTCCAGACGTGGCTTGTTTTAATGATAGCGATTTACGCAGAGTCTTAGTTTGTTAAAGCTTTTTGACTCGTTGCCTTTCCGAGACAGGTTTTGGCGCGATTTCACCGCACCGCTGCAAAAATCTTGTTTGACACTTGGGGGAAGAGCAAAGCAGTGTTTCAGTGAGCACTTTCCTTGGTTCTTGATCTTCTTCAATTTTTGGGGTTTGTAGGTACTTAACGATTAGCTTAAGTTTTTCACAGATCTACGGTTAACCACGAATCCAGTCGCCAGATTTCCCACCCGATTTTGATTGCAGGCAGACACTGATAATCAGTAAGTCTCGATCCACAGCTTTACACATGTCGTAAATCGTTAACAAGGTGATTTATGTAGAGGTCAAGGCTTCCATTTCAACATCGTTTTGTCCCTGTGTTTCTACAATGGTTTCACAATCTACCTGGTTATTTTTCGGGTCCGTGGTTAGATTCACTTCGACGTGGGTTAGAAAAAGTGCGCGGCACAGAGGGATCAGTTCAGCTGTGCGCTTGCTTGCCATGATACCGGTTGCTAATGCGTTGAACCCAATCACCTTTTCCTTCGACGTAACACATGGATACCTGGATATTAATTATTGATATTTTAATAGTAGTCAAAATATCTTTACAGGACGATCTTAAATTCTAGAAAAGAAGTTAACTATAAGGACAGCGCATGAATTCATACAAGATTCTATTTTTAATTATATTGTGAGCATCTTATTTAAATGCTGTATACGCTACAAAAAATGTTATTCTTAGACCGAGCAACGGAGAATATACTAGCTATCAACTCGATATTGATAAAGTTAATCCGCATACGCCTAGCTTGCTTGGGAGAAATTTAAACACTAATAAACCATCACCAAGTTGCACTGCTTTTTTTAGTTAAACAATTGTAGGGTAAAATAGAATTATGACATACGGTTATCGACTAAATATAGAAGATATATATTTAAAATCGGCTGACGAACATTGGGTTGTCGCTAGGGATCAAATGGTAGAAATTAATGACGAAAATCCTGAAACAGAGGAAGTTACTACATTTAACGCCCCAACTTCGCCCGAAGGACTTTCATCATCAGTTCAAGCGGTAGTAGGATGGGCTATTTGCTTGGAGTCTTTTATTAATTTGGCCTGGAATATGTCGGTAGCCAATCGAATGCCATCTATTGGTCTAAACAAATATTTGATGAAACGATTGAGTACTATAGAAAAGCTAAAGGAAATTTTGAAAATGCACGAAGTTTCTTTGGAAGATAAAAGTTGGTTAGTTGATTTAGACAGTCTGTTTCAACTTCGAAATCGATTAGTGCACTTCAAAGATACTCTGGAATTTGTTGGATTTGCCTTTGCACCTAGTTATACAAAATATTTTGAGGAAAATAGAATGAGAGTCTTCAGACAAGCATTGAGTGATGCCATCTGCGAGGTGGGGTCAATAGTTGATATGAGAACTGATTTTCTGAATGGCGACTATGAAGTCGTTACTTATGAGGAGTAAGGAAAATTCCTCGACAGCCTGAGAATTTGGACCTGACTTCGTGCCCAATGTTATTTTATTTGGCAATTTTAGCCTCGTAAAAACTCAAATTTCAGGATGTCCTTGCGTTCTTCTCCGAATTGCGTTTGATGTAATGCCTTGTTAAAGGCTGGCTCATATGCTACATTTTAAGGCGCATGGATTATGCGCATACTCAATGAGGGTTTATGTCATGTCACGAATTTACGATGAAGCTGCGTTAAAAAAATCGGTAAATCTAAGTATAAACAGCGACTTGTTGGGAAAAGCACGTAGTTTAAAAATAAACCTGTCAGCCGCATTAGAGCATTCTTTAGTGTTGCAAGTGAAGGCGGCGACTCGTAATACTTGGCTAAGCAAAAATAAAAAAGCACTCGAAACCTTAAATGACTTGGCAGATAAAAACGGCTTATTCTCGGACGCATACAGAAAGTTTTGATGAGCCAGTACACGTTATATGAAAATGAGAACAAAGATTCAAAAAAAGTATATCCTTATTTTGTTAATGTCCAAAGCGATTTATTGGACGAACTCAATTCGAGAATAGTCATCCCATTGTCTCCACTGAAAACACTCGATAATACCAATGCAGAAAAACTTTGTCCTATTATAGATATAAAAGAAGGTCGCTTTGTGCTGCTTACCCATCAGTTGGCCACTGTTCCTAAATCTATACTTAAAAAAGAAATCG
>QIIH01000059.1 GCA_003229235.1 Flavobacteriales bacterium
GGTATCTTTGAATAGCTAATTCTCACTGCTATGAAAACGCTTATTGTTAGGGATATCTCTCTTATATTCGTCACCTTATTACTGATTGCTTGCGATCGGGAACAGCCAAAGAATGAGCTTCACGAATTAGGCTCTCAACAACCTAACGACCTGCTTTTTATTCAGCGGGCCTATCCTTCTGGGCAAATTGATACGCGTTCATATCGTGAAGGAATTAGATGGAAAAAGACACAACCCAAAAACTTGAGAATTCCAGATCCAATTTGGGAGTTTGCCGGCCCGATAAATACTGGTGGTCGGATATCTGATATAGAAATAGATCCAGAGAACGCAGATACATATTACATTGGTGCTGCCTCTGGTGGAATTTTTAAAACAGAAAATAGAGGTGCAAGTTGGCAGCCCATTTTTGATGATCAGGAATATTTATCAATTGGCGACATCGAAATCTCTGCAACTAACCCAGATAAGATATATGTAGGTACGGGCGAACCCAATGCAGGAGGAGGGTCACTTGCCTATGATGGCAACGGTATATTTAAAAGTACAGACGCAGGTTTAACCTGGGAATCTAAAGGGTTGCCAAATATTGGAAGCGTCGGTAAAATTGTGGTAGACCCTACCAACGACGAAATTCTTTATGTTGGTGCTATGGGACCTTTATTTAGAAAAGATAGTAACCGTGGTATCTATAAAAGCACAAATGGCGGAAACACTTGGGATCATATCCTCTCTGTTACCGATTCGACGGGGGTAATCGATATGGCGATTCACCCTACCAATCCTAACATTGTATATGCTGCAACTTGGGAACGAGTAAGAACCACCAATTATCGCGTTTATGGCGGCGAAACTTCTAGAATTTACAGAACCGTCGATGCCGGAGTTACTTGGAACGAACTAACAGTAGGATTGCCTACGTTACCATCACAAAAGGGACGAATTAGTATCGATATCTCTGAGTCTAATCCTGAGGTGTTATATGCGCTCTATGCAGATAGAAACGGCGCAATTTTTGACGTTTTTAAAACAACAAACGGAGGTGATAGTTGGGTGTCGCTAGGCGGTGACGGCCTTACCAATGTAGGGTTTCATTGGTGGTTTGGCGGGATTTTTATCGACCCCACAGACGAGAACACACTATATAATGTAGGATTTGTAATAGATAAATCGACCGATGGAGGAATGACTTGGGGTCCTTCCTTTAGCGGAGTACATGTAGATCAGCATGCGTTGGCGTTCAACCCATCTGTTGCTGGAGAAGTATTGTTGGGTAATGACGGCGGCTTGTATTTGAGTGCAGACGATGGTGCTACTTTTAGTAAAAACGAAGCCTTACCTATAACACAGTTTTACCGCTTTTATGTAGACCCTCAGAATGTTGATAGATTGTATGGAGGTAGCCAAGACAATAGTACAGTTCGAACTACAACCGGCGGCCTTGCAGATTGGAATGTTATTTCTGGAGGTGATGGTTTTCAACCGTTAGTAGACCCAACAAATAGTAGTATAATTTATACATTATCTCAGCGCGGAAATTTACGAAAGTCTATAAACGATGCTGCAAGTTCTTTTCCTGTTCTTTCAGGAATTGATCCTTCGGAGAATAAAAACTGGGATACCCCAATAACCTTCGATCCAGCCAATGCAAACACCTTATTTTATGGCGCAGAACGTCTGTATAAAACGGTAGACGGCGCTGCAAATTGGACAGCGATTAGTCCGGTATTGCACAGTGGGCCTTATTCGGGCTTTTTAGGCTTCGGAACTATTATTTCTATATCGGTTTCTCGTATTGATAGCGATGTGATTTATGCGGGTACCGACGATGGTAATGTTTGGGTTACGCCTGATGGAGGGGCTACCTGGAACAATGTTTCGGCCAGCCTTCCAAATCGTTGGGTAACTAAGGTGCAGGCTTCAAGATATGACGTAAATACTGTTTATGTTACCTTTTCTGGATATCGCTTTGGCGAAGACTTTGGCCATGTTTATAAAAGCACTAACAAAGGAGTTGTCTGGACCGATATTGGCACTACATTGCCCGATGTTCCTATTAACGATATTGTACAAGACAGCTTTGGTAATTTATTTTTAGGCACAGATATCGGGGTATTGGCATCAAATAACGAAGGTGCAAACTGGTCGCCATTAGGTATTAATTTGCCTTCTGTGGTAGTCACAGATTTACATATACAAGAAGACGCCCAAATGCTATTTGCCGCTACTTATGGTCGCTCTAGCTATAAGTTGGATATAAGTTCTGATGTACTTTCTGTGAACGAAGTTATAGCAGAATTAGATGTTGTTTTATACCCTAATCCAGTAACTGAGACACTCAATATACGCTTACCAGAAGTAGGGGCAGAACATGGCGTTTTATATAATAGCTTTGGGCAAACCATTATGCAAATAGAGTTTTCTAATAACAGTAAAACTACAGCTATCGATCTATCTCAGTTAACTACAGGGGTTTATTTTGTTTCTTTTAAGTTGAACGGAAAAAGCATAACAAAACGAATCCTAAAAAAATAAATATCATAGACTACAAACAGACTTTAGATTGGCTGTATAACCGTCTTCCTGCATATCAGAAAGTAGGGCAGGCTGCCTATAAAGCAAACTTAGATAATATCGAAGATCTTTGTGGTTATCTAATAAACCCAGAACGACAATTTAAAAGCATTCATGTAGCCGGGACAAATGGGAAAGGCTCTGTAAGCCATATGTTAGCCTCGGTATTGCATGAAGCTGGCTATAAAGTTGGGTTGTATACTTCGCCTCATTTAAAAGATTTTAGAGAGCGTATAAAAATTAATGGAGAGCCAATACCTAAAGAAATTGTGACTAGCTGGGTTAAACAGCATAAAGCGTATTTTGAAGCCCACGAGCTATCATTTTTTGAGATGACTGTTGGCCTTGCTTTCGAATTTTTTGCAAATAGAAAAGTAGATATCGCCATAATCGAAGTTGGTCTTGGTGGGCGTTTGGATAGTACTAATGTGATTCAGTCAGAATTAAGTGTAATTACGAATATAGGTCTTGATCATACGCAGTTTTTAGGTGATACTTTAGAAGCTATTGCAGGTGAAAAAGCAGGAATCATAAAAGCAGGAATTCCTGTTGTAATTGGGGAGAAACACGACAAAACAACTCAATTATTTCAAGAAGTTGCAGATGGTAAAAAGGCGCCCATCTATTTTGCAGAAACCATGTTGCTTAGCGCTCATGATACCGATCTCAAAGGCGAATATCAAAAGAAGAATGTAAAAACGGCCTTGGCATCCTTGCAGATACTAACGAAGGACAACTGGAAAATATCTACCAAAAATATTCACAATGGCTTGGGGAATGTTGTAAAAAATACAGGGCTATTGGGGCGTTGGCAAATTCTTGGTAAAAATCCCACTATCATTGCCGATACAGCACATAATGTTATGGGGTTAACCCCAGTGTTGAATCAGTTACTGTCTCTACCTAAAGAGCGATTGCATATTGTTTTAGGGATGGTAAACGATAAGGACCTCGATAGTGTCTTGAACATGTTTCCTAAAGATGCGTTTTATTATTTTTGTGCCCCTGATATATTACGTGGGTTAGAGGCATCAATCTTACAGCAAAAAGCCAGAGAGCATCACTTAATTGGTGAGGTTTATCCCAGCGTGAATACCGCTTTAGAAACCGCTAAAAACACGGCTAATCCAGAGGATGTAATCTTCGTTGGGGGTAGTACTTTTGTCGTTGCCGAAATTCTTTAATTTTTTTACTATAACCATTGCACGATTCAAAATTCTACATATATTTGCAACCGCTTACGATGAGTAAGGGCGCTTAGCTCAGTTGGTTCAGAGCACCTCGTTTACACCGAGGGGGTCGGGGGTTCGAATCCCTCAGCGCCCACATCAAATT
>QIIH01000225.1 GCA_003229235.1 Flavobacteriales bacterium
ATAGCCTATTACCATAAAGCTGACAGTTTAGAAATTCAAGAAAATCCACTCAAAACAAAGCGTATTATTTATCAAAATCTTGGAGATCTATATCGAGAAACAAAGGATTTTGAATCTGCATTATTTTATTACGAAAAGACGAAAGTAATAACCGACAGTACGAATGACAATTTTCAAAATTTAACAATAAAAGTTGCAAATACCGAGACAGAGCTGTCCGAAAAACAAAAAGAAATTTTAATTGAACAACAAAAAGCCAAGGACAACAAAAACATCTCTTATGGCCTTGGCAGCGCATTAGGGCTTGGCAGCATCATTGCCTTTTTGCTATTCCGATCTACCAAACGTAAACAACGCATCGCAGAGCAAGAAAAAGAGATCGAGATTCAGAAGACAGAAAAGATCTTAAAAGAGCAAGAACTCAATACAATAGATGCCATGATTGCCGGGCAAGAGAAAGAACGCCAACGGCTTGCAAGCGATTTGCACGACAGCGTGGGTGCAACATTAAGTGCTGCGAAAATGCAATTTGATCATCTTAAAAAGAATAAAGGGCATCTTAAGAACGAAGATGAGCTCTTTTCAAGTACTGGACAATTATTAGAACAAGCCTATAAAGAAGTGCGTGCTATGGCGCATGTCAAAAACTCGGGCGTAATAGCTAAAAATGGTCTACTACCTGCTGTACAAAAGTTGGCTAAAAATGCTTCGGTTACTAAAAATTTAAGCATAGAAGTACAAGATTTTGGTTTAGAAGAACGTCTTGAAGGTGCTATGGAAATAGCGATCTTTAGAATGATCCAAGAATTGGTTACTAATATTATTAAACATGCAGAGGCTAGTGAAGCACATATCTCAATTACACAGCACGAGCAGAGCATAAACATCATGGTAGAGGACAACGGAAAAGGGTTTGATGCACTACACAAGCCACAACAAGAAGGCATGGGGCTTGGCAGTATCGAAAAACGAATTGAACATATAGAAGGGACCTTAGAGGTAGATTCATCCCGAGGAAAAGGTACAAGTGTAAGTATAGATATACCATTATGATAAGAGTAGCCATTGCAGAAGATCATCAGTCGTTGATAGACGGCATTAATTTACTTTTAAAATACGAAGACGATATAAGCATTGTGGGCATGGCTAATGACGGGGAAGCCTTGCTAGAGATTGTACGAAAAAAACAGCCCGATGTAGTGCTTACAGATATTAAAATGCCTAAGATGGATGGCATTACTGCCGCTAAATTTATCAAAAAAGAATTCCCTAATACGGGGATTATCGCATTTTCTATGTTTGATCAAGACGAGGCAGTAAGCCAAATGATAGCGGCTGGAGCAACTGGATATTTACTAAAAAACTCCCCGCTTGAAGAAGTCTTAGTAGCCATTAAACATGTGGCTAATGGTGGCGAATATTACGATAAAGCTTTGGATGTTGAAGGCATTAAAACCAACAGCCAAAGAGGCAATAAGAAGCCAATTTTATCCAAAAGTGAGCGCGAAATATTAAAGCTAATTGGCCAAGGAAAATCTTCAAGTGAAATTGCAGCGATTCGATTTAATTCGGTTTCTACTATAGAGAAGCACCGCAAAAACATGATCCGTAAATTAGGCCTTTCAGGCAAAGGTGAATTGCTGCGGTATGCATTAGAAAAGAAGTACGACTTTTAAAAATCCCCGTCAATGAGTGCATTAAAATGGGAGGTGGCAACATAACAATTAATGACACCTGGGCCGATTTTTAGCCACAAAAAACCTCCCAGAAACCTAAAAGTTCGGGAGGTTTTTATTATTTATCCTGTTAGATTATTTTAAAAAACCATAGTTTTTAGCGTATTCTAACATTTGTCCTTCAAAGGTATCAGGCTGAATAATCTCAAAGCCTGTAATCTCACCAGCATCGTTTGTAATTGGTGTAATAACAGGGTTTACAAATCCGCCATAAGGCTTTGATGTGAACTGACTGTTTCTGTCTAATACTTCTTTATGAATCGTCTGGTCTACTTTTACACCGTAGTCTTCTACCAAGGCCATTCCGGCTTCGTAATCGCCCTCTGAAGTGATTCGCTGTGTCTCGCGAAGCAACTCTCCAAAGATGGCACGTAACTTTTGGTAATCGTTAATATTGTAATAGGTTTTGCTGTCTCTAGAAATTTTCTCGATTACATTTTCTGCAGCGCCTCTTTCGAAAGCCCAAGCCGAAACCCATTGACGGTTACGCATATGAGCTTCTTCTACATCGTCGCCAAGCTCTAATCTAATTAACTGCGAAAGCAATCCATTACGAATATATCCGTCGTAGGCTGCCATTCCAGTTTTTTCCCAGTCTTCTACCAAACCAATCTCTTGTAGTTTAGGATCCATTAAATAATACAGACCAAATAAATCGGCACGACCTTCTTCGATCGTCGATTTGTAAGTCTTTAATGTCTCTTTAGGCGTCCCTACTCCAATATTGATCTGCCCGGAAGCATGCCCAACAACTTCGTGTAATGCTGTGTGAAGCTTATCTGCTAGGCTACCATACCCCTTTTCGTATGCTATCTCTAGTGAATCGTTAGCAAATTCTTGCAAGCGACCACTCCCGCCAGCTTGTCCGTAGGCTTTAATAATATTCCCTAAAGAAACAGACTTACTACCATGTGTTTGACGAATCCAGTTATTGTTTGGTAAATTAACTCCAATTGGCGTAGATGGCGATGCATCACCAGCTTCACCCGCAACGTTTACTGTGCTATAAGAAACTCCTTTTACCGTATCTTTTTTGTGTTCTGGCATTAAAGGCGAATTGTCTTCAAACCACTGTGCCTCTTTAGACAATACAGCCATTTTTTTAGACATATCGAAGTCTTTAATCTGTACAATAGTTTCGTACGAACCTTTATACCCTTTAGGATCGTTATATACCTCGACAAAACCGCTTATCCAGTCTACATTTCCTTCGGTAGATTTAACCCATGCAACTGCATAGTCGTCCCAAGTATCTAAACTACCCGTTTGATAGTACTCGATTAAAAGCCCAATAGCTTTTTCTTGATTATCGTTTTCGGCAACGCCTTTGGAAAGTTCAAGCCATTTAATAATCTGGTCGATAGCATCGCCATAAAGGCCGCCACTTTTATATACTTGCTCAACTAGCTTTCCATCTTCTTTAACCAATCGCGTGTTTAGTCCTATTTCGATAGGTTGGTCTGGATCTGTTTCTATTGCTCCATAAAAAGCTTCAACATCGGCAGTGGTTACATCCGGACCATAAAAGTTAATGGCACTTTCTAAAACTACATCAGAATCTTTAGATAGGTTTACTTTTTTAGCATCTGCTTCATTAAAAATAACCTCAAAAGCATCGCTATTTAATATTGTACTCGTCTCTTTTAAAATACCATCTAAGTATGCAGCGCTGAACTCAGGTTTCATTTTGGCCGTACTATAATGGTGATGAATCCCGTTCGAGAACCATACTCGTTTTAAATAAACTTCAAAGTTCTTCCAGTCGTTAGATGTTTTATCTCCCGAATAGGTGGTATACACATTTTCTAAAGCCTTGCGTATCGCCAAGTTGTGACGATAATTTTGGGCCCACATAATATCACGCCCAGCTAAGCCTGCCTGTGTTAAATAGTATACTAATTTTTGTTCTTTCAGCGTAAGCTCTTCCCAACCCCCTATTCTATATCTCAATATCTTGATATCGGCAAACTCGTCGATCTGATATTTAAACTCTTTAGTGGTTGACGTCTTTTCTACTTCTTCTACAGATTCCTGACAAGAAACCATCATCGTGGTAATTGTCAAAACTGCTATTACTGCCTTAATTCGCATGGTTTTATAGAATTTGATTTGGGCAAATGTAACAAAAATTATAAGCGATTTTAAGTATC
>QIIH01000079.1 GCA_003229235.1 Flavobacteriales bacterium
CCTGGTTCTGTTGGTGTTTGACGCAATTCAATTTCACCGTTACTAAAATATCTAAAAGAAGCTCCAATTGCACTTTTCTCGTCAATGCGATTGTAATACGTAACAGTTCCTAAAAATATATCGTTCACTAATTGACTTAAATAAGGCGTGTATGCAATACCTATTGCCTGTTTAGACTTAGCAAAAGCAAATTTAGCCGGATTCCATTGTTGCGAAAATGCATCTGCCATTGTCGCTACCCCCATATCAGCCAAGCCAGCCGAACGTGCATCTGCGGCGATTAATAAAAAGGGCACAGCCGTAGAAATTACACGTTGATCTGCCTCTTGAGCATTAGCTTTGGTTACAATTGCGCACAAAATCAGTGCAATGCAAAAATTCTTCATGAGATTGGATGTTTGGGCAAATATAAATTTTATTTTCATGTATCTGACAATTTTTTTTGAGTACTAATATATAGATTCTTGTCGAATCTGTATAGCCCATTCTTTATAGAATAACAAGCTTTTCGAATTTCTCTACTTGCTGATTGGTTAACGTTGATTTTACAGTAATCTTATAAACATATACTCCTTTTCCTATTCGATCGCCAAAATCGTCTTTTCCGTCCCAGACAATATCACGCGATAAAAAGCCTTCTGTAGTGATTACTTGATTTTTAGTCCAAACTACTTTACCTGTTATAGTAAATACTTGTATTTGAACTTCTAAAGGTTCGAATGGGCGATTGTGATTAAACCAAAACTCTGTATAACTAACAAAGGGGTTTGGATAATTAAGCACGCGCTCTAATCGCAACTCGTCGTCACCTGCGACCACAAATTGGATATCGGCAGTAGACGAATTATTATAAACATCCCACGCTTTTAGCGTTAAAGTATGTAAGCCCACTTCTAAATTTTTTAAACGATAATTAGTCGTTCCACTTGTAAAGTCGTCTATATCTGCCAAATAATAATCGTTTAATACTATAGGATTAGATTCATCCCCATCGAGAATTGCAATCATATCATGTCCAATTCCGCTTGCGGTATTTATACCATTTTCGTCCATCAGATTTGCAAGGAGTATCGGCGAATCATTTGTAATTCCACCAGACACAAAACTCTCGTCATTCATAAATAACTGAATAGTTGGTCCTATATTATCTTCGGGCGCATTCTCATCGAGCCCTCCCACCTTAATTAGTTCATTAGACCCCGTCCGATCTTCAAAAGCGCCAGTTTTTTCTGTATACATACTTACACGGCCATTACCCACCGGTATAGAAATATCTCTGGGTACGACAAACTCTACCTCAAACAGTCCATTGACAACACTTGCTTGCCCGTTAAAAATTCCGGAGCCAAGTGTTTCAAAATCAAGAATTAACAATTCGCCATCCTCTCGAACACCATCATTACCCAAAGTTTGACGCTGTACTCGTTTGTCAAAAACTTTAATTTGGGCCACTCCATTATAATTTGTAAGTATGCTCCCTGATTCTGATAGTACTTCGCCTCCCAAACGTACGCGACTCAAAGCTTTTAAAGTATCTGTCGTTTTCGATAATGGTTGCCCGTTTAAAGTGGTAAGCCTAATTTCTTGCTTAGGAAATGCCAGTTGCATCGCAGGATCGCCTACATAAAAAACTACGCGGCGCAGCACATTTGATATGTTATTTTTTGTAATTCTTAGCGATTCAGCGGGTGTTTCAAAATTGTCGCTGCCAAAAGAAAATAAGATAGGAGCTAATGCGTTATTAAACTGAACTCCTAAACCCACACCGATGCTTCTGGTAGTGGTGACTAATCCTATTGCACCTCCGTTTAGATTCCAATAGGTAAACTCTCCTGCAGTGGGTCTGAGCGGGTTATCAAATCGTGTAAACTCACAGGTTACTGTAATAACTAAAGGATAGCGATTGGTATTCTGTAAGTCTTTGGCATTGTTGGTGGTAAAAATAAATTCTTTTGCAAGCCCATCTTCTCCACCATGTCCTAAATAGGCCAAAACCAATGTGCCAACATCAATTGTATTTATAATTTCTTCGTTAACCTTTGGATATCGGTCTCCTCCGGCAGATGATTCCTGCTGAAAGGCATCGGCATGAATTTTCTTTACATTAATAAAGGGTTTATTATCACTTATTTCGTCGCCTAAAATATCACATCATCCGATATCAGCGTAAAGTTGTTCCGCCAGTTTCCGTAAGAAACCTTGTTGTCGTAAGCAATTAGCTTATCTACCATGACATTGGCTAAAGGGAGGTTGTCTGCGAGTATTCTACCTACCGCTATATCTAGACGTTCGATTGCCGCCATTCTTCCTTCTGTTGGGTCCATCATTCCAAAAAAATCGTCTGACATGTATCCGCTCAGTGTACTAAAACTGTTATACACATGATAGGTGGGAACAATATTATTGTTATTATTCAGACGGTCTTTGTAATCTACCGAAGTATCACCAAAAAAGCCCAGATACTTTATTCGATTGGCAGAGCTACTTGCATTCTCGTAAACATATCGCACTAAATTTCGGATGGCACTAATATCTTGCTGACCAGAACTAAACTCTTGATAAATTTTGTCTGTGCTTATCACTTTTACATTAAGCCCATTACGAGTCTTATGATGATTGGCTAATCGCAATGCAGGTTGTAACATTATTGGACTTGTGATTATTAAATAATCTAAATCCTGAAAAACACCCGATTCATTTAAAAATATAGACCCTTTAATATCTTGATTACTCACATTAGAGTTGCTAAGTTGAATAGGCTCAAAATAATCACTAGGGTTTACCGCAACATAATTTCTAGCCTCCCCTAAATTAGCCGTAAAACTCACTGAGGTTCCACCATCGATTGCCAAGGCTGTAGCATTTAGCCTATCGGTTACCTCCCATATTTGGTTAAACTGTGAAGCGTTACTAAGGTTATATTGTCCAACTCCAGGTATAGTTGCCGCATCCAAATAGGTAAAAGCAAGTTGTCCTTCTACTCCTTGCAATTGGCGTTTGGCCCTAATACTTATATAATCTAAATAAGCAAAACTGGCAGGATTGCCACTATTATTGTAAACCAGCTGAACTTCAATATCCTCTGACGAAGCGGGAACAGACAAAATAGCGGAATCACCGCGGGCAAGCGAAATATCTGTTATAGCAGTAAAAGTCATGTTATCTACACTGTTACCATTTATAATAACATCCATCGTGGTAACAGACTCAGACGATGCGGCTGCAAAAATTTGAACTTTCATCTCGGTACCGCCAACAATATTTGGAAAGTTAAACTCAAATGTTTGCTCATTTTCTACTTCAAAAGAATTACCAAACCAGCGTCTACCAACTTTTGCAACACTAAAATCGTCTTCTTCAAAAAATTGATAGTCGTCAAATTGCGTTATCACAATGGTTGGCGCTCCACTTGCTTCAATCATTGTTGCCATACGTTTACCTGGGCTAGCGCCCACGGTAATATAATAGTAAGCGTCGTCCGAATAAGGATTGATATTAGTACGTAATTCCGACAAAAAGCCTTGTGTACCTACTCCATAAAATAAAACCTCGTCGCTAGCGTCGAAACTGCCATCTTCTTCACCATTAACTTGAATGGCAATCTCTGGTAAGTCAAAAAGACTGTTTTGATCATTCTGTAAAGGCAATGGCGACCCTCCGTGGCCGTAAATTTTTATGTTTCTAGGATTAATCGAACCCGTACTTATCCCTAAACTGCTTAAAAAAGACTCCGATAACCTATAAACGCCGGTCTTATCTATTTTGAATTTGTACCAGCTTCCAGTCGCTAATACCGAATTTGTTAATGGTAAGCCTCCGCCTTTAGGCGTTGCAATTAATCCAAAAGAATAATTGGCAGTAAAAGAAAGTACTTTCTGTAAACGTCCGTTAACCATAACGACTGGCGAAATTGTTAGGGTCGAGACGATTTGATCTCTTGCTTTAGAACTTCCAACGGCAGCTTGTACAGCTGTTGGAACTTTATTGAGGTCCAATTGATTACGCTCGATGGTTGTCAAATCGCCATAAATAACCCCAGAAATCCTTAAACTAGTAGGGTTTACGTACTGATTATCGTTCCATTGATGCCCAAAATTATAGTCGGTGTCTTTTGCAAACATACCAACTGTAAAGGTCTGAGGCGATATTTGATCATTTTTTAGAGCAGATTCTGTTGGCCATGGAATCTCGATTTTTTTCTGTTGAGAAACGGCAACTAAGGGAATCCATAAAAGAAGTAACGCAATTTTTTTCTTCATCATAGTAAAAACGTCTTAAAAGACGTATTAGTATCTACAAAAATAACATAACCGTACATTTATTTGGGAATTTATAATAAAGTATTGAAATTTGCGTTAACTCCTAGGTCAAAAGGCTATTCGAGCAACACCGTAAAGAAATAATGTTGCTAGTTTATCGTTATTTATTATATTGCGAACCCATTTCTTAACAGAACTTAAAAATGAAACAACCGACAATACTTAAGCTCGTAGCTATTGTATTTCTCAGCATGACTATCTTTAGTTGTAGTAAATCCCGTGACTACAAGAGTAGTTCTCGTGCTACAGGATGGAAAATGAATTCCAAAGATGGTGGCTTTCAGCACAATCCTAATGCGAAAGAACAAGAAACTGGTCCTGGCCTTGTATTTATAGAAGGTGGAACTTTTACCATGGGTAGAGTTCAGGACGATCCAATGCACGATTGGAACAACACTCCCAACCAACAACACGTACAATCGTTCTATATGGACGAGACAGAGGTAACTAACCTTATGTATTTAGAGTATTTGGATTGGATCAAGCAAGTTTTTCCTCCAGAGCAAGAAAACTATCGTTTAATTTACGAAGGTGCATTGCCTGATACACTTGTTTGGAGAAACAGATTAGGATTTAACGAAGTAATGACAAACAATTACTTGCGTCATCCTGCCTATGCCGACTACCCTGTAGTTGGAATTAGCTGGATACAAGCTGTCGAATTTAGCAACTGGAGAACAGACCGAGTTAACGAATTAATTTTAGAGACAGAAGGTTTTACGTCTAGAGGTGCCAAGACAGATGTCGAAGCTGGACAAGCCTTTAGTACTCAAACATATTTACTCGCTCCTACGCAAACCTACGGTGGGAACGATTCTATTACTCGAGGCGGAAAACGATCTGCTTCTATGCTTAAAAGAAACACAGACAGCACCAACTTATACGTTCAAAGAAAAGACGGACTATTATTACCTGCTTACAGATTACCTACAGAGGCAGAATGGGAATATGCAGCTTTAGGCCTTGTTGGCCTGAGAAGTTATAACGTATACCGTGGACGTAAAAAATACCCATGGGACGGACAATACACACGTTCTGGTAACCGCAGAAGCCGTGGCGATCAATTAGCTAACTTTAAGCAAGGTGATGGTGATTATGGTGGAATTGCAGGTTGGAGTGACGATGGTGCCGATATTACTGCGGAAGTAAAATCGTATGAAGCCAACGATTATGGTCTTTACGATATGGCAGGTAACGTGGCAGAATGGGTAGCAGATGTTTATCGCCCGATTGTAGATGATGAGTTTAATGACTTTAACTACTACCGTGGTAACGTTTATACCAAAAACGCAATTGGAGAAGATGGTAAGGTAAAAATCGTAACGGCAGACTCTATCGTTTTTGATACGTTGAGTAATGGTAAGATTATTGCTAGAAATTTGCCAGGAGAAATTCTTCAGGTCCCGGTAGACGAAAACGATACTTATTTAAGAACCAACTTTGATAATAGTGACAACAGAGATTATCGTGATGGTGACAAGCGCTCTACACGTTATTTCGAATCGTTTAACGACGACGATGTACAAGACGACGAAAAACGTATGTATAACTCTCCAAAGCATTTTGTTGCGATACTACAGGTCAAGGTTTAGATAGACAATACGACAAATCTACCAAGAGAACTACCTTAATAAACAACCAAGCTCGTGTTTATAAAGGAGGCTCATGGAGAGATAGAGATTACTGGTTAGACCCGGCACAACGGCGCTATTTCCCAGAAGATATGGCTACCGATTTTATCGGATTCAGATGTGCAATGTCTCGAGTTGGATCTAAATCTAAAGACAGAAAACGTCCAAGACATTAATACTTCTTTTAAAGACTTATTGCAAAAAGCCCTGATGATTCGGGGCTTTTTTTTTATATTCGATTTTAATGACAATAGCCCAACTTCATCAAATATTTTTAGCTGCGACCGCTGTCTGTACAGATACTCGTAAAATTGCACCTGGCGTATTGTTTTTTGCGCTAAAGGGCGACAATTTTAATGGTAACAGATTTGCTTCAGAAGCACTTGAGCTAGGAGCATCCTTTGCTGTAATAGACCAAAAAGAATTCAATTCAGAAGATAAACGTTTAATCTTGGTACCCAATGTATTGGAAGCGCTACAGCAATTGGCAAGCTTTCACAGAAAGTACTTGGCGGTTCCCATTATTGGCCTTACTGGCAGCAACGGAAAAACCACGACTAAAGAACTTCTTTCTGCTGTTTTAAGACAACAATTTAATCTTGTTGCAACCAAGAGAAACCTCAATAATCACATTGGGGTTCCTCTCACTCTACTCTCTATGGGTGCTACAACAGAAATCGGGATTGTAGAAATGGGTGCCAACCATTTAAAAGAAATCGAAGCACTATGTGAGATTGCCCAGCCCGACTATGGCTATATCACTAACTTCGGGAAAGCTCACCTAGAAGGCTTCGGAAGTCTAGCCGGAGTTGTTCAAGGCAAATCAGAATTATACGAATACCTTAAAGTTAACAATAAAACATGCTTCGTAAATGCCGACGATCCTATTCAAATGATATGCAGCGAAGGTATTGAGCGCATTCTTATTCTTGATAACCTTAACGGTAAACCTATTGAAACAACAACGACGAATCCGTCAGTGATTCTGCAAATAGGAACTACCGAAGTAAAAAGTAACCTCTTAGGCGATTACAACGCCAATAACATTAGAGCTGCTATTGCCATCGGCGATTTCTTTAAAATCACGCTAGCCGGAATTAAGCACGCTATTGAACAGTATAACCCATCCAACAATAGGTCACAATGGGTAAACACTAAACGCAACAAATTGTTATTAGACGCCTATAATGCTAATCCTAGCAGCATGATGGCAGCTCTAAATAACTTTGCAATTCACGATCCTCAACAAAAGAAAGTAGTTATTCTTGGAGACATGTTTGAGTTAGGCGAAGCTGCTACTAAAGAGCACCAGGAGATTGCCAATTTGGTTATAACGCTAGGCTTTGATAAAATCTTTCTTGTTGGAGAAAATTTTTATCATATCGATGATAATAATAAGCTTATCAAGTGTCGAGAATACGAAGATTTGCTAATAGCAATTCAAAAACACGACCTAAGCAATCATACTATTTTAATCAAGGGCTCAAGAGGGATGGCGTTAGAGAGAATTGTAAATTTTTTGTAACAAATTGCTCACTTTCACCTCTAATAGTGTATAGACCTAATATCTCAACTCTTCACAAGACATATGAAAAGCAAAAACACTTCAGGCAATGGTGTATCGCATTCGGAATCATTTTAGGAACCGTTATTGGAGTTTTAACAGACAATCTAGGCTTTGGATTGCACTTGATGTAGCCTTGGGTGCTGCGTTTGGTAAGTCGATGGAGGCTAAAAGCAAAAAAAGTAAATGAAAAAAGAAAGCAAATTAGCCATTGGCATATCCATTGGAATGACAGTAGGTGTAGTTATAGGCGTCGTGACAGACAATATAGGTTTATGGATTAGTCTGGGTATTGCTATTGGTGCCGGCCTCGGTACTACGTTTATGTCGATGCACAAGGAAGATGGTGATGATGGGGCTGGGGAGAATAAATAATTAGAATTTGTTGTTTTGGGCGCACCGCTATCGCGGCTACCTTTGTCAAATGTCCACTGGACATTTGGTCTTTTCAAGACTTCACTGTGGCAATCTTCGGGACTGCGCTATTTGCTGCAATTCCTCACTCGCCGGCTCGCTGCGGAATTTTCGCTGCTATCGCGGGAATCAAGGATTTTACCTGATTATGGGAAATCTTATTGAACAAATATTTTTATAATGTATATTTAACTCTACTAGATTTAAATAACAGAATATGCAAAAAATAGTCAATGTTATTTCAGAATATCTTGAAATTCAAACAAATTATGCAGTTTTAATTACAGGAAAGTGGGGTTCTGGAAAGACTCATTACTATAAAAATATCGTTGAACCAAAAATTCAAAATACTCCAGTTTTTACAGATGCATCTAAGAATTACAAATCGATTCATCTCTCCTTATTTGGAATTGCCAGTATTGAAGACTTACAGACTCAAATTTTTCTTTCCCTTTATCCTTTTTTAAAAAACAAGACTCTAAAGTTGTCAGCTGGTGTGGCAAAATCACTTATGAGAGGCATTATTGCGCTCAAAAAACTTGGTAATATTGACGATTATATTTCAGACGTTAAACCTGAATCTGGAGATTGGTTAAACTATGACCGACTCGTAATATGTTTTGATGATTTAGATAGAATTAGCGAAAAATTATCTTTAAAGGAATTTATCGGCTATATAAATTCAATGGTAGAAAACAATAATGCCAAAATTATCCTCATTGCAAATCAAAATAAATTAGCAAAGAAAACATTTTCAAACCTAAAA
>QIIH01000084.1 GCA_003229235.1 Flavobacteriales bacterium
ACTTTCTGGTCCAGATTGCATTTTGCCTATCATAGTTTCTGTAAGCAGATACCACTTCGATATTAAATCCGGCAGATTCTGCCGCATTTTGCAGTTCTATAAAAGCCATATAAGTGTTTCGTTCTAGCTTATAATCGCGGCCTAAAAAATTGGGCGTGCCTTTACCAATTAAAATATCTCTGCTATAATCTTGTAACTGTCGCGCCATTCCTAAATAGGGAACAAGAGATAATCCTGCTGCTGTAAAGGCCGTTTTCTTAATAAAATTACGTCGTTGCATCTACTAGTTTTTCTATTGAGTAAAGGTCTATTGGGGCTTCTTCGTAGGTGTCTTTCCCAACAAAATGCATTCCACACTTAATTAAAACTCGCGCCGATGCAGGATTGTTTACGGCTACATGGCCATAAATTTTTGTAAGCCCTAAGAAGTTAAATCCGTGATTAATGCAGGAAATCCGTGATTAATGCAGGCAAGGGTAGCCTCTGTAGCGATTCCTTTGCCCCAATACTTTTTAATTAAACGATAGCCTACTTCGGTAATGCCTGGCTCTGGATGGTATTTTAAACCGCAAAATCCAATAAAACCTGAGTTGGGTTTAAGACAAATTGCCCATCTTCCATAACCATATTGCTCATAATGGGAGTACGCAGCAATAAAGGCTTCGGCTTCTTGTACAGATTTAAAGGCTTTGTCTCCTGTATATTTAATCACATCAGAGGCGTTATTCATTTCAAAAAATACCTGTGCATCTTCTGAGCTAAATTCTCGTAAGATCAAACGAGGGGTTTCTATTATCGTTTTTGTGTTTTTGATAATTTTTGCGAGTTAGATTTATTATTTTTGACTTAGAAAAAGTTTAAAAGAGTTCTTAATTAAATCTTGAGTATGCAAATTAGCTTTTTGTTTTTAGAAGGCGAAAAAATTTATGACATCCTTCCTATGTTACAGGAAATGGGAGAACATAAAATTTCTGATGAAGTTCTTAAACAGCGCCTACACGAAATGGCAAACCAAAATTATAGCTGTGTTGGGATTTTTAGCGAACACCAACTTATTGGTATGTGTGGGCTGTGGTTTCAGACGCGGCATTATTCAGGCAGGTCTGTAGAGTTAGACCATGTATATATTAAAGAATCATACAGATCCAAAGGCATCGGGAAAAAGCTCGCCGATTTTGTACAAGAATATGCAGAGAAAAACGGCTGTGAGGCTATTGAACTCAACACCTATGTTGAGAATTTTCCATCTCATAAATTTTATTACAATTTGGGGTTTATCGCAAGAGGCTATCACTTTATTAAAAAGGTTTAAGCCAAATGGCTAAAATCAAATGCCGAGTCTACTTCTTTAGGAGTCTCATCTTTTAAAAATATTCTAGCGGTATGATTACCGTGTAGGGAGATATCATTGCCTTTTACTTCTAGCCAACTCCCTTCTCTTAAACCAACTACTGGTGTCGAATTGTGTGCATGATACTCTTTGATACGCGTTTCGCGAGTTTCACCCATATGTGTACTACTTGGGTCGGGATCTAAATAATGCGGATTTATATTAAACGCAATAACACCTAAAGTTTTAAAACTTGGAGGATAGCTTATTGGCATATCGTTAGAGTTTTGCATAGATACCCCACAGATATTGCTGCCTGCACTGGTTCCTAAATAAGGAGTGCCTCGCAGAATTATCTCTCGAAGTGGTGCCATACACTGTTGTTTATACAATTGGTTTACAAGCACAAACGTGTTTCCGCCGCCAGTGAATATTCCGCTGGCTTCGTTTAAAGCTTTGATAGGATTATCGAAACTGTGTAGACCAATCACTTTTTTATCGATTTGTATAAAAAATTTGGCGGCAATGGCTGTATATTCATCATGAGAAATTCCGCCAGGGCGCGCAAAAGGAATAAAAAGAACAGTATCGGTTTGGGCAAAAAAAGAAACCAGGCGTTCCTTTAAATAGGCTAAATAACCGCTTCCATGGACGGTTGATGTACTTGCGACAATAATGTTATGCATAAACGTTTTTGAAAGATTTAACAAAAGATACGAATCAATTTAAGAAATAAATAAGAAAATGGGAGTACATTTAAACATGCTAAAAAACCAACTGCTAATAATGATACTACTGTTTACGTGTTCTGTGATGGGGCAGGAGATAGAGCGTATTGTAATTAATGGGCAAGTGACTGCTCCGGTTGGAGATGATGTCGAAGGGATTTCTATTTATAATATTTCGTCTCAAGAAGGTACTATTACCTTACTTGACGGTAGTTTTGAGATCGAGGTAGCAGAGAACGATCGTGTTTTGGTTACCGCTTTGCAGTTTCAGAGGTTTACAATAATTGTAGACCAAGGGGTTATAAGTCACAAACGGATGGCTATTTATTTGAATCCGAGTGTGAATGCATTAGAAGAAGTGATTGTGAGGCCTTACGATCTAACAGGTATGATAGAAGTAGATATTGCTCGCGTTAAAGTGGTCGATTTTGATTCAAAAATGGACTTTTCTTATGAGGCATTAGAATACAACCACAACTTTACAGACGATGCTCAGTCGAGGGTAGAAGGCAATATTGCCGAGCAAGCAGTGAACGGAGAGGGCCTCCAATACGGTTTTAATCCGCTGGGTTTCTTAGGCCTAATCTTCCCAGATAAAAACAAATCAAAAAGAGATTCTAGTAAAGATATTAGACAACGTGAAGCAATTGCCACCGGGCTTAGACAGCGATATAATGTCTACTTTTTTGAGACTGTGTTTGGAATAGAACCACTCAAAGTAGACGACTTTATTTATTTTATAGACGATCAGGGCATATCGGCGACTATGCTCAAACCAGAAAACGAAATTGAATTGCTCTCCTATTTACATAAACAGAGTGAAGTGTACAAATCACGTGCAGAAGAGTAAATTAATTATTACCATATCATTCTTGCTTGGGTTGTCTGCACATAGTTTGGCACAAAGTGTTCAGATTAGTGGGCAAGTAATTAACAATAGCGACGTAGAAGGTATACATGTGCTTAATAAGACGGCCGGGATTAGCACTATTACAGATCAAAAAGGAAACTTCCAAATTGACGTTAAAATAAACGACACCATCTGGTTCGCTTCTCTGCAATATATGCTCAAAGAAGTAGTTGTTACTGCCAGAATTATTCAAGACCGGCAATTGATGGTTCAACTTTTAGATGCAGTAAACCAATTAGCAGAAGTTAGAATAGGTAATCTGCTTAGCGGAGACTTGCGCAAAGATATCGGGAACGTTTCGGTTAAGGAACCTTTAAATTTCGACGATGTTGGGATTCCAGGGTTTTTAGGGACACCCGAAGAAAAAATTGCTCCTATCGTGCCGGGTATTGGCTCTTTTACAAGAGTCGATGTAGAAGCCTTATATAAACACTTAAGCGGTTACTATAAAAAGTTAAGACTTAGACGAAAGTGGGATGGTCAAAATGTTACCGTTTTACAAATTCTTGGAATTTACGGCGAGAATTATTTTAAAGAAGCCTATAATATTCCACAAGAAAGGCTCTATGACTTTTTATTGTTTTGTATTGAAGTGACACAATTACAGCGAGATATCAACGATAAGAACTTTGTAAATGTATTGACAATATTCGAAGAAAAAAGCACAGTTTATAAATCTCGATTGGAAGCAAAAGAAGATTAATGTGTAACAAATTTGTTTGTTAATAGACCTATTCAAGACTTAAGTCTTGATAAAGAAAGAATAAAATCTAAAGTATGCGCATTTTAAAAGTCGCAATTGTTTTATCCCTCCTTATAAGTTTTGCTTTTGCGCCAGCTCACAAGTTTTACGTGAGCATTACAAAAGTAGAATATGTTAAAGAGAAGGCAGCCGTACAAATTATTAGCAAAATATTTATAGAAGATTTAGAAGACGTCTTTAAGGAGCGTTACGACAAAAACATCGCTTTAGACGAAACATCTACCAATACAGAGGTCGATAGCTACCTGAGTAAATACCTGAGTCAAAAAATTAAGATTAGCATAAATGGTGAGCCGCAAGAACTTCGGTTTATTGGTAAAGAATACGACGTAGAAACCTTAGTTTGCTATATAGAAATTCTTAATGTGCCAGAGATAGAAACTATCGAAGTAACTAACAAAGTGTTGTTTGAATTGTTTTCTGAGCAACAAAATATAATCCATTTTAAGACTCCTGAGGGGCGTCGTAGTAAAATCCTTGAAAAGGATCACCCCAGCTACATGTTAAAGTTTAATTAATT
>QIIH01000256.1 GCA_003229235.1 Flavobacteriales bacterium
AGAATTGTTTATTTTTAACAGCATTCAAATACAATTTATTATGGATTTAAGCTGGGACGATTTTTCTAAAGTAGATATGCGTGTTGGTACTATTATTGGCGTCGAAGATTTTCCTGAAGCACGCAATCCGGCATTTAAACTGAGTATAGATTTTGGCGATGCGTTAGGAATAAAGAAAAGCTCGGCTCAAATTACTAGTTTGTACTCCAAAGAAGATCTCTTAGGTACGCAAATAGTGGCGGTAGTAAACTTTCCAAAAAAGCAGATTGGCTCGTTTATGAGCGAATGTCTTGTGTTGGGTGCTGTTAACGGAAAGGACGTAACCTTGCTTACTCCAAATAAAAAGGCCAGTAATGGGCTTAAGATTTCTTAACCTGTTAACTACATCTCATCCCCAAAGAAAATCGCGTTCATCAGCAACTTATTGGTTCCGTACCAAAAAGCTCTAAAATTGGTATTGTCTGTAAAGTAAACAATGTTACCTCGGCCCAAGCCTTTAATTTTAACCATCGAAGTTCCTTTTAAGGCCTCTAGGTTGGGCTTGGAGATATAACCACTCAAAAGCGGGCTATCGGTGTACTGAATCGGGTTGTTATAGCTTTCTACATCGGCTTCCATAAACAAGGTGCTGTTTCTAAAGGTAGGCATCATGTCCCGCGAATATCCAAAAGCAATAGGATGCGTTCTGTCTAATTTAGTTTCAAAAATTGCCCCGCCAATTACTTGCGCTCCAAAATAATCTGATCGTTGTCCATAATTAATATTAGTAGCAGTGTCTTTAACCTTTTTAAATTTAATCTTCATTAGCTCGTTGCTATCTAGCCAGCGGCCCTGGTTTTTGTAGGCAATAAGCGTACCTCCATTCTGAATCCAAGATTTCACTTTCTCGGCATCGTCTTTATCTAGCGCCGAACCCCATGAATTGGGCAAAATAAGATCTGTATAACGGCTCAAATCAGTTCTTCCAAAATTTCTAGTATCTAGTTTAGTGATTTGCATATTGTAACGAGTGTCAAACAAATGCCAGATCTCACCAGCATCATAAGGGTTCATTCCAGCACCCATTAAAATAGCAACCTTCTGAGGCTCTATAGCTCTAAACTGATTGCTGCCCAAATCGATACCTTGGGTAAGTCCTGTATTTGCACCCGTAATAACAACATGACTTTCTTTAGCAACCTTCTGTAAAAATTTTGCCAAACTTAGACCTCTTAATTTTTGATTCTGAACAGGAATTAAAATGGTTCCGTAATCATAATCTGTACCGTCTATAGTAAATTTTTTCATAGCAACTTTAGCGCGCAATCCTTTATTTAAAATTGCGTTAAGTGCTTTAGGGGTATAATACTCATGCCATTGCATTAGGTAGGCATAATTGCTTATTCTAATTGTACCTACAGTTTTGGGTTGCAAATCGGTTACGGTAGTTCCTGCATTGCCCATACTTGCACTCTCACTATAATCTAAGTTAAAGGCATATGGAAAGGTCCATGCAGAAATATCATAAAACAGGCTATCCTTAAATGTGGTACGTACATCAAACATTGCTTTGATGAGCCTGTGTTGTTTTTGATTCTTAGGAATCACATAACTATTGCCTTGCTTGTATTGTTTTCCGTCTATGGTAGCATCTGCTTTTAACTCATTAAAGCTAATTTTGTGACGCTTTAAAATTTCGGCAAAATGATACACTTTTGCTGCATCGCTTAGATCACCTATTACATAAGCCCCGCCACTAGATCCTTCGCTACGCGCGTCGTCAAAAAATTGCTTTTGATATCCTAGGATGGTACTTCTCATATTTTTAGCTGCCTCTAAAGTTGATAAGGCCGCTGTAAATTGATTGCGAATACTAAAGGGAAAGGTTAAGATGCCATTGTCACTTTCTTGTGCATGGCCACGAGAAGAAGCTTGTTCGAAAAGAATACCTATTCCACCATTAATGTCTGGGAACGTAGAGCCCTTGCCGTAATAAAAGTCGTCAAAACTCTCTTGTGTGTAATAAAAACTACCAATTTTATCTAAGGCCGTTGCATGAAATTGGGCAATTTCGGCGGTAAGATCTTGATTTTTTTGAGGCGTAAGCGGATGAGTTCTTGCAGGAATTCCCGGCTGAAAAAAGAACGACGAATTGGTTCCCATCTCGTGATGATCTGTTAGGATGTTGGGATACCATTTATGAAAACTTTCAATACGAGCTCTAGATTCTGGTAGCTGAACCGGCAGCCAGTCACGGTTCATATCAAACCAATAGTGATTAGTACGTCCACCTGGCCAAACTTCAGAATATTCTCGATCGTTTGGATCGGGATTTATATTTATGTTTTTATGCATATTCGCCCAATATGCAAATCGCTGTAAGCCATCAGGGTTAAGCGAAGGGTCTAGCAATATTACAGTATTGTTTAACAGTACATCAATTTCAGGACCTTGCGCCGCAGCCAAATAATAGGCGAGTAATAAGGACGAATTTGCACCACTGGGTTCGTTTCCGTGAATAGAAAAACCTTGATAGACCACTATAGGCATATCAGAACTTACATCTTTGTCGCCATTTGTAAGCGCCATATGGTCTGCTCGAATAGCGTCAATATTCCCGTGATTGTTTGGAGACGTAACCGTTAAAAGTAAAATTGGACGTCCTTCAAAAGTAGTACCTCTGCTTTCGATGGTCATTCTATCACTAGCCTTGGCTACAGCTTGCATATACATTGCTAACTTGTCGTGGGTGATGTGCCAATCGCCTACTTGATGCCCTACAATACTCTCTGGAGTAGGTATGTCTGGATTGTAAGAAACATTAGAGGGTAAATAATATGATAGATCTACTTGATAGTCTTGAGCGATAGCTGTGGTCCCTATAAGAACAGCTACCATTAGGAATAAATTTTTCACAAATTTAAGTTTGAAGGTTGGTCATTAGTGTATAGTGGTAATCAACAAAGTCTAAAGATAAAAAAAACCGCTATATACTTGTAAGCGGTTTATTATTTAAGATTTATTTCTGATTATATATCGTCAAACTCTAAATCGGTAAAACTTTGAGTGTCATTAACTGGAGTAGATTCCTCTGGAGTATCTTCTGCAGCAAGACTTGGAGCATCGGTTTCTCTTTTATAATCTTTTTGATGTCGCTCACTAATTACTTCTTCACCTTTTTCGGCGATAATAAAATCGATCATTTCATTAACATTCTCTCGAAAGGTGCTAAAATCTTCTTTGTAAAGGTAAATTTTATGCTTTTTATAATGGAATGATCCGTCGTCGTTGGTAAATTTCTTGCTTTCTGTAATTGTTAGATAGTAATCTCCTGCCTTTGTGGCTCTTACATCAAAAAAGTAGGTTCTTCTGCCTGCGCGCAAGACCTTCGAGTGGATTTCTTCATTCTCCACCATGTGATGTTCACTCATATTTGTAGTTTTTTTGCGAACATCAAAAATCTAAAAAAAAACCATATAACCCAACGAATTAATCGATTTCTTTTTCGGATAATTGCTTGCTTACTAAATCCTGATAATAGCCAGCTTGACTCATTAGCAGACTGTGAGTGCCTTCTTGAATAATCTGACCTTCGTCGAGAATAATAATTTTGTCTGCATTTTTTGCAGAAGAGACTCTATGACTCACAATAATTGTAGTAATATTTAGCGCGATTTGCTTTAAGCTTTTAAGTATTTCTTCTTCGGTCTCTGTATCTACAGCCGACAAGCTATCATCCAATAATAAAATGCGAGGTTCCTTTATTAATGCGCGCGCAATAGAGACTCTTTGTTTTTGCCCGCCGCTCAAAGTAATGCCACGTTCACCGAGAATAGTGTCATAACCATTTTTAAATTCTATTAT
>QIIH01000165.1 GCA_003229235.1 Flavobacteriales bacterium
AAATTGATGTAGCAGATTTGGTTACTGCCAAGGTGATTCGCTTTAAGTCTTTTGACGGGCTTGAGATTCCTGCAATTTACTATTTGCCTAAACAAGCTTCTGCTGCGAATAAAGTGCCTGCGATGGTTTGGGTTCACGGGGGTCCCGGAGGGCAAAGCCGCCAAGGGTTTAGCTCTTTAATACAATACATGGTAAATCATGGCTATGCTGTTCTGGCAGTAAATAACAGAGGTAGCAGTGGCTACGGAAAGACATTTTATCAGTTAGACGACTTAAATCACGGCGAAAAAGATTTACAAGATTGTGTAGAAGGTAAAAACTGGTTGGCAGAACAAGCCGAGATCGATGGCGAAAAAATCGGCATTATAGGTGGTTCGTATGGGGGTTATATGACCATGGCAGCATTAACGTATACTCCAGAAGAGTTTGACGTAGGTGTTAACCTATTTGGAGTAACTAACTGGATTCGTACTTTAAAGAGTATTCCGCCTTATTGGGAATCGTTTAGAGAATCGTTGTACTTAGAGTTGGGTGATCCTTTTACAGCAGATTCTGTTCGATTAAAGCGCATTTCTCCGTTGTTTCATACAGATAAAGTTACCAAGCCATTGATAGTTTTACAAGGTTCAAAAGACCCAAGGGTTTTACAAGTAGAGTCTGACGAAATTGTTTTAGGCGTACGACAAAATAACGTTCCTGTAGAGTATGTTTTATTCGAGGATGAAGGACACGGCTTTGTGAAAAAAGAAAATCAAATAGAAGCCTATAGCAGAATACTCAAGTTTTTAGACAAATATCTTAAAAATGAGAATGCTCCTTTCGACGAAGAAGGTCTCGATAACTAAGCGTGAGTGATGCATTTTAAAAAGAAATAAACATTAATAAATTTATTGACACAATTATTGAGAGAAAAAAACAATGATTAGACCAAATAAACCATCAGATAAAGAAAAGTTCGTAGTAACAACTACTCAACTTGCCTAAAGATGTTTTGAAAAGGAAATGAGTTAATTAAGTTTTTGATAACAATTAAATCTTAAAAAATTACGATAGGCGAACAACTAAAGTTTCTTCTATCCCGTTTTGCATTAGTAGTAAACACTAACATGCCCTACTGCATTCACCCCCGCATTTAAACCAGCTTTTTTAAGCACCTCAGCGGCTTTTTGGTTAAGGCCTGTCGTGTTGAAGCTTTCAATAAATTTTGCAGCTTTAGCCCAAACTTCAGAAGGTCCTACAGAAGGGTCAAGAACCCCATAATAACCATTATCATCCCGTGGGCATACGCCTTCTAGCTTGCGCTCGGCATCGTGAATAGAATAGAATTCTTCCATAAATTGGGTGTCACTTCTAATAATTGCGATGTATTTGGTTAAATCGGCAGTTTGACGATCGTCGTCATAATTGGCATACCAAGGAACAATTGCTAATGGGCAAATACAGTCCAGACTAAATGCAAACTCCTTGTTTACCAATGTGTCACCTACTTTCTGATACACATTGTAATAAGACTCCGTAGATACCGCCCAATCTGCACCAATAAGTACCCATCCGTTTTCTGCCGTATTTTTAGCAAACCAGTTTAAAGCGTTTTTATAAAAGGCGTCGTCAAAATAAAACAGCACATTAAAGCAACGTATTACATCTTTTGGCTGAATTTCTACCTGTCCAATTCCACCACGGATAAAAGCAAGTTTATCTGTCTCATAGCCTGCAATAGGGTTCTTTTCTAAACGAGGGAGACTATCTGGCTCACCACTTGGTTTGTCGATTAGGTCTTCTAATAAATTTTCGAATCGTCTTTTAGTTGCTGCTGCATCATCAAGTAATGCGTTCCAATTTTCGATCGTTGGTAATGCTGGTTGGAAATACACTGTCTTTTTGTTTTCGTCCAGAGTTGCATAATTGCCCTGTGCGTCGTAAATAAGATAAACCGGCAGCGAAGGGTCAACTCCAAGAATATTCCAGTCTGGGAAAGCTTTGGCCGTATCTAGGGTCGTATAAGGAGGAAATCCACAGCCAATGTCCAGCATCGAGTTGGTTTCTGAGGTGTACCAAGGAGCTTTTTTAATGTATTGATCTATGGCAGCATGTCTTCCCGGTAATGTTATAGGAGGTACCGCGCCTTCCCACGCACCAGGTAGGATTCTGGCAAGAAGTGTCCCGAGTATTTCGCCAGTCATGGTAGACAAATCTGTTGCGGGTACTTTTGCTTGGTTCATAAATTTGAACATACGTTCTACAAAGGCAAAAACATCAGGCCTGTCTACAGGTAGCTGTTGTAGTTCGTTTATAAATTCGTTAGACAATTCACCATTAAAAAACCGAATGTTTAAATCGTCAATAAATTGGGTTGTGGTCATGGATGAGGTTAGTTAGTGGTTATACTTGCTTGTGTTTTTTCCTGATCGAATAATTTTTTTTAAAAGGTTTAATAGCCTGAGCGACCCTTTATGCATGTAAGTTAATAATTATTTGAATAACTAGTAACTACTGGTAATGCTAGGGTATTCAAAAATGATTATACTACAATAATAGACAAGTAAACCGCTATGTTAGCGAAAATTAATATCTTAGGGGACTAATCTCAAAATTAAACCATCATGAAAAAATTATTATTTATTTGTTTAGCATTTGTTGCCGTTCAAGTTTCGGCGCAAGATTTAAAGGCGATGGCTGGAAGTGCCGTGGGTGGCGATACAAGTTCGATGATCGATAGCTTTGCCGCAGATCAAGTAAAGTCACTTACCAGGTCACTTAACTTAAGCGATGCACAACAAACACAGGTTTCTGGACTCGTTGTAAGCACGTTAAAGAGTGATAAGTTTAAAGGTCTGCTAGGCAAACTTGACCCAAGTGCATTAATGGGTTCAAGCGATAAAAAAGCCGAAGTACAGAAAGCACTAATGAGCGATAAAGATTTTAAAGCTGGTATGGGTGACATCTTAACCGATGATCAGAAAAAGAAAGCAGCTGCAAAACAAAAAATAAATAAAAAAGGAAAATAGTTCTTCTCAAAAAAAATGTAAGCGACTATTCTGTTAACTATGGAGTAGTCGCTTTTTTTATGCTCATAATCTCAGTAAATATATCTAGAAGATTTAATGTAACTTAGAACGAATAAAGTACTCCCTTACAAGCAAAAACATCTAACATAACTGTATGAAAACCATCAAAAAACTCCTTCTTTTGGGTCTCCTAGTAACGCCTGGCCTAATCGCTGCGCAAATGTGTACTCAAGACAACAGGTTTACAAATACCGAATATTTTTCGAATACCCAGATAGATTCTCTAAAAAATGTGACCTATGGTAATGCTGTAAATAATGATGGCAGCTCTCAAGATTTGAAAATAGATTTTTACTTCCCTAAAAGTTCTGAAGATACGATGGCAAAACGCCCCTTTATTCTACTAATTCATGGCGGTGGGTTTCAAAGAGGAAGTAAAGGAGGTTATACGACTCACCTGAGTAAGGAGTTCGCTAAAAGAGGTTTTGTAACAGCAACTATGAGTTACCGTCTTGGTTTTGACCAAGCCTCTCCTGGAGACGGCGTAGTAGCCGTTTATAGAGCACAACAAGATGCAAATGCTGCCTTGCGATATACTGTAGAGAATGCCGATGATCTTAAAATAGACACCTCTTGGATATTTGTGGGTGGCAGCAGTGCTGGGGCAATTACCTCTTTGGTAACTGCCTACGGGAGTCAAGAAGAATGGAGCCAATTTTTCCCAACGATCGAAACGACGTTCGGATCATTAGATTCGTCTGGGAATACGCTTAAACAAACATTTACAATTAAGGCAATATTTAACAATTATGGTGCGGTTTC
>QIIH01000343.1 GCA_003229235.1 Flavobacteriales bacterium
GACATGTTTAGCGCAAGCATTGCGATGAAAACCAGATACATCAGGTTAATCATCTTTTGCCTTGGTGATAGTCTTCCACTTGACATAATTTCTTTCTTTTAGATTAAGGGGTTGTTAGAAAAACTATCTTAGTTTTTTGTCATTGCAGAAAGCATACCACCATATACTCCGTTTAAGGAAGATAGGTTTGAAGTAAGATTCTGCATTTGATCTTTAAGTTGAGATGCATTCTCTACTACTTGCTCGTTAACTTCGGTCTGACGGCTTGTAGATTCGACTTGAACCTTATACAAACTGTTAAGTGATTCCATTTGAGCAGCAGCTAAAGCCATCTCTTCGCTATACTTTTTAGTAGCGTTCATTGCTTCGCTAGTAGGAGCCATATTTTTTGCAGCACCTTCGAAAGAACGGATACTATCTCCTAAAGAAGACATTAAACCTTCGTCGATTCTTGCAGCTTTAAGCATTTCGTCTAATTTTTGAGACAAGATACCTTGAGCATCTTGTGGCTCTTCCTTTTTACCACCTTGAAGCTTTGCGCCAGCTAATTCTGGATACACTAAAGACCAATCTAAATCGTCATCTACTGGCTCGAAAGCAGAGATTGCAAAAATGATTGCCTCAGTAATAAGACCGACAGCTAATAGTAGTCCACCGTTAAGCGGTCCTAATTCCCAGTGAAGAATTTTAAATAGCGCTCCTAAGATTACAATAGAAGCTCCTAATCCGTAAGCCATGTTAAACAGCTTCTTAGATGATTTTGATTGTGCCATAATAATAAAGTTAAGTTAAGTTAAGTTAAGTTATTTAGTTATTTTACTTGGGTTTGGTTCCTAAGAACCGGGGGTTTCGTTATCGGGCGTCGCCAAATTGCTGGTTTAAAACAACGTCGGTTCCCATATAGTCTTGTACAGTTCTGAATCCTATAAAGCTTCTAGCTGAATCGGCGTATTCGAAGTCACGAGTACTCACTTGCAAGAAGTAAGCAACGTCTTTCCACGATCCACCACGGATTACTTTACGCATGTTATCTGGATCATTAACGTTAGGGTTAATGGTAGAAGAATAGTCATACGAATTCGGGTCGTAAGAAGATGCTACCCATTCGGCTACGTTTCCTGCCATATTGTACAGGTTATAGTCGTTAGGTTCGTAGGCATCTGCCTCAACTGTGTATAATGCTTGATCTGCCGCGTAGTCTCCACGTAAAGGCTTAAAGTTTGCCATAAAACAACCGCGGTCGTTCTTTGCGTAAGGCCCTCCCCAAGGGAAAGTTGCAGATTCCAGACCACCACGTGCAGCGTATTCCCATTCGGCTTCGCCCGGAAGACGAAAGCTATTTACATGCTGACGCTTACGCGATTTCTGGTAAGAATTTTTATATAATGTTCGCCAAGCGCAAAAAGCTTTGGCTTGTTCCCAATTAACTCCAACCACTGGATAGTCGCCATAGGCCTCGTGCCAGAAGTAATCGTTGTGCATTGGTTCGTTATATGAGTAGTTAAAATCTTTAATCCACACCGTAGTGTCAGGATATATATTTACCACTTCTTTTATAATAAAGTCTTTACGTTCTTTGTCAGGATTACGAGCCGCTGTCTGAATATCCATATATGTATACTGGAAGTTAAGCTTGCTAACATCGATAGTACGTTGTCCGTTATATGCTTCTTCTTCTGGGATATACATTGTATCCATCACTTCGCTATAGTACTCATCTGGATACTCACTTGTATCCCAGGTAACATCAATATCGTGATTAATTTTACGTCCTGCGTAAAAATCGTCACCCATACCGTAGTAGTTGTCATACATATACTGCTGATATGGAGTCATGTCGTCTGTGTTCTCCTGGTCTACAAAAGCAAATTCCCCAATACCATCGTCGCCAGGGGTAGCGCCAACTTCATCGGCAAGGATTGCTAATTTTAAACGAACAGTAGAATCGCGAACCCAATTAACGAATTGACGGTACTCTGCATTGGTAATTTCGGTCTCGTCCATGTAAAAAGAACGAACCGTCACAGTTCGAGTAGGGGCATCATTAACAGCAACAAAGTCGTCGTCTGATTTTCCCATGATATACGAACCACCCGGTATAAGGGTCATTCCATATGGTTTTTCGGGGTGCCATTTTTTACCTTTAGTGCCCACTAGTTCTCCTCTGTCACCAGAATTACAGGACACCAAAAAGGACGCGAATGCAACAATTGCAATAAGCTTTTTCATAGGTATTTAGGTTAAAAGTTCAAGATTTTAAGGGGGTAAACCTATTTATAATATTTGTAAAATACAACTAAATAGTTAAAAACTCTTAAAATCGCTTATTCGTTAATTAGTCTGTTATCGTTTGATATCCTTTGATATCGATTGTTATTACAGTTCGTTTTTACGTCGCGCATTGTACCAGCGATCTGGGATATTCTGGTTACAAGCATCTTCATAATCGCGATACGTGCAAGGTAATAACGTATGTCTCTTTAGTTTATTATCCAAATCCGAAATAAATGGCAATTCTAGCCACCAACGCCCAGTTTTCTTGCTCTTTTTAAAAATAAGCACCTCTTCGTCTACCGGAACTTGATATGTCACATAATGCTCTTCTTGGCTAAAATCGTCGTCTGCAATGCGATAATTCACACCTTCTGCGAAGTACCAAACTATCTGAGCAACCATCATTGCCGCCCCTTCATGCTCTTTGCAACCAGCTAATTCGTAAATTCCAAACGAAGAAACTCGGTTGCTTATCCCAGCGTATCTAGACAATGCGCAAATTTCGCGACCATCAAAGCCATTCGGCATAAAACCACTGTTATGGCTCAATTCAGAACTTTTTATGCTTCCAATATCTAGCGCCACTATATCTGCGTCTCTAAGAATCGGCTCTGCTATTGTAACATCTGCCGCGATAGCACCTAAGCGGTGTGCGTCAAAGTACAGGCGGTCCATAAGATTAATCTCATCTGCGGAATTAAAATAAGTTTGATATCCAATATTGCTATAATTAAACAAGTTATAAGGCTTATTTACCACCATCTTACCGATATACGAGGTATTTGTCATTGGCAAATCGGCATCGCCTAAATCAAATTTTGCATCGATATTTACTAGATTTACCATAGACCCACGTTTATCATAACCGCGGTAGCTGGCATAAACTAAGTCTTGAGAACCCCCTAGAATAAGTGGAATTATCTTAGCCTCGTACAAAGAAGCGACTACAGAGGTAAGCGCAAAATAGGTGTCTTCTATGGTCTCACCTGGCTCGATATCGCCTAAATCGACGATTTTTAAGTGCCAGCTTCCAGGGTACAAACTATATAGTGCCTTACGAATAGCATCAAAATCGAACGGCTTGCCAATATAATCTTGACTTCTTCTGTTCTCTGCTACTCCAATAATAGCAATGTCGCAACCTGTAGTGTCTGGTACTCCTTGCTGAGCTGTGTGTACCAATAGTTTTTTGCCTAAAGTGTGATCGGGTTGTATTTCCCGATGTGCAAGGGCTACATTACTTACAGGACTCAAAAATTCTGTCATGGGCTATTTTTTTGCCGCAGTTCTTTTTTTAGCCTTCTTTTTAGGTGCATTTTTTGCAATAATGTCTTGAGCCTCTTCTAAAGTCATAGATTCGGCTTTAGTAGTTTTTGGAAGCTCAATCTTAGTTTTTCCTTTTATTAGGTTAAACCTACCCCAACGTGCTTTTTCTAGCCTAATACCAGCTTCTTCCCAGTTGTGGATTAATTTATCTATCTCTTTCTGAATCTTATCTTCGATGAGCGTCTCTATGTCTGAATCGCTTAAATTATCAAAATCGTA
>QIIH01000056.1 GCA_003229235.1 Flavobacteriales bacterium
ATCAATATTTTTTTAGCAAATAGCAATGTTCCCACATCGGCTAGAATAATTAGAACACGCATGCCTATCACACTAGTGATAATACTTTGCGATCCAAACAAAGAGCCAATTGCAAAAAAGAGCTGATTGAGTGGTGGGTAACTACTGTAATGACTCGCATTAAGACTTCCCATCCCACTTACCAATTCCTGGCCTTGAGATATTATAATTTCTGATTGATTTAGGATAAATTCAGGGGTAAATGAATAGGGATTAATCCCTTGTAAAAGCAATCTTCCGTCCCAAATAAAACGATAAAAATCTTGTGAAAGATTGGGCGTTGCTCCAATAAAAACTAACCGAAATGCGATCCCAATTATTAGTAGTAATCTAAAATTAACCCCATATCTCTTGATCGTTGCGTAGGTTAATGCAAAAAGGGCGAAGACATAACTTATAAGCCTAATAAATTCTGTTCTGTCTAAATCATAAGCAAAAAAAGCATAAAATGTACCCAAAGCTAGTGTGAAGAAAATCGCTAGCCAAGGCGTAGATCCCAGTAAATTTTGGGATTCTTTCATATTATTCTTGCCATTCGGCTATAAAGAGATTGGTGTCTCTTGTGCCTCCGTTATTTCTGTTAGAAGAAAAAGCCAAATATTTACCATCGTTCGAAAACACAGGAAATGCGTCAAAAGTCTTACCGTGTGTTACACGTTTTAAATTCTTCCCATCCAGATCTATCATATATAGATTAAAAGGAAATCCGCCAGCGGCTTCCCAGTTACTCGAAAAAATTATCTTTTCTCCAGAAGGATGAAAAAACGGACTCCAACTAGCATTGCCTAAATTGGTTAGCTGTCTTAAATCACTACCGTCTGCATTGCAAATAAATAGCTCCATCTCTGTTGGCTGAACCAAGCCACGAGCCAATAAGTCTTTGTATTCTTTTACTTCTGCATCGGTTTTAGGGCGTGAAGATCTAAAGATAATTTTGGTTCCGTCTGGAGAGAAAAATGCGCCTCCATCGTAGCCTAATTCATCTGTAATTTGTTTTACATCACTACCGTCGATATTCATAGTATACAATTCTAAATCGCCAGAACGGGTAGAGGTGAATACTATTTTATCTCCCATTGGCGAAACAGTTGGTTCTGCATCATAACCTACCTCATTAGTGAGTTGAGCTGTGATATTACCCTCTAAATCGGCTACAAAAATATCGTAAGAGTCGAATATAGGCCAGACATATTTTCCGTTTTTTCGCAATGGAACCTCAGGACAGGCATCGTCTACCAAATGGGTAGAAGCATAAACAATATGCTTGTTGTCTGGCAAAAAGTAAGCACAAGTAGTACGGCCTTTCCCCGTACTTATCATCGGCGGTGTCTTTTTGTTGAGTAGCTCGCCAACGTCTAATAAAAACATTTGATCACATTCAGCACCCCATTTGTCATAGTCAGACTGAAAAATAAGCTGTTTGTCGTCAAAACTCCAATAAGCCTCAGCATTGTTTCCTCCATAGGTGACCTGCTGGATAGATTTAAAATGCAATTCTTCAGGATATATGAGAGTATCCACGCTCATTTGCATTAAAGAAGTTTCTTCTTTTTTTATGCTTGGTTCTTCTTGTTTTGGTGTTTCTTTACAGGAGATAAAACATATTAATAATAGCAATATTGGGATGCGGATCATTTTTCGATTAATTTTGCACAAAAATACACATATGAAGACAATTATTAGCATACTTCTTACGGTTCTAGTCTTTTCTTGCACATCTCCAACCGTAACTTCTGTAACACTAGAACAAGACGTAAACGTACTAGCGTCAGATTCGCTACAAGGGCGCAGAACAGGAACCCCTTTTGAGCAAATGGCAGCCGATTATATCGCACAACGTTTCAGTGATATGGGTATCGAGCCTAAAGGAACAGACGAGTATTTTCAGACCTTTTCTTTTACTCCAAACAATGATCCTCATGGTGAAGTTATTTTCGATTCTACAGCTACCAAAGCAAGTGTTACCGGCACCAATGTTATTGGTTATATAAATAACGATGCTTCAAAGACAGTAATTGTGGGAGCACATTACGATCATCTGGGTATGGGAGGCGAAGGTTCGTTATACAAAGAAGGTGATGCTATTCATAACGGTGCAGACGACAATGCCAGCGGTGTGGCGGTAATGCTTAAGTTAGCCGACTCTCTTAAAACTACTCCAACTAATGCTAATTATTTGTTCATCGCTTTTTCTGGCGAAGAATTAGGACTTTTGGGCTCTAACTACTTTGTAAAGAACCCAACCATCGATTTGGCCCTAGTAAGTTATATGCTCAATATGGATATGGTGGGCAGGCTTAATGAGGAACGCACTTTAGCTGTTTATGGAGTGGGTACCTCACCAATCTTTAAGCAAACGCTGTTTGCCAACAATAAAGATCTTAAAATAATAGAAAACGAATCGGGTATTGGGCCTAGTGACCACACCTCTTTTTATTTAATAGATTTGCCCGTATTGCATTTTTTTACAGGGCAGCACGAAGATTATCACAAACCTGGGGACGATTCACAGAAGCTCAATTATGACGGGATGCGTGATATCACAGATTATATTTTCGCCATTATCTCAGATTTAGATTCTCAAGACAAATTGGCCTTTGTAAAAACCAAAAACGAAAGCGAAGAGGTGCCTCGTTTTAAAGTTGGTTTGGGAGTAGTGCCAGATTATTTATTCGACGGCGAAGGAATGCGTATCGATGGCGTTAGCGAAGATAGACCTGGTCAAAAAGCGGGATTACAAAAAGGAGATATTGTTAAAAAGATAGGCGATTCTACTGTTGTAGATATGATGAGCTATATGCGTGCTCTTTCTTCTTTTGAAGAAGGACAATCTACCACTGTAATTTTCGAAAGAGAGGGGAAAGAGATCGAAGCTACAATCAAATTTTAAGCTTTCGCCCAAATACTTTTAAAAAAAACAAAGCCAAAACCAATAAAGAGCATTAGGTGAAAAGGGAAGAGGCCAAAGTCTCCTCCTTGGTCGCCTACAACAAATGCAGAGTACATTCCGAAGGCAAAGTAAAGCATAAGCAAACCTTCTATCACTACATGTGGAGAGATTTTGCGTTTTATATATTTATTGCCACGCCAAGTATCTTTTATGTTGTTGATATTAAACTTAGGCGTTCTTACAAAATCACTTTTTTTGCCAAGGTGTCCTTCTAAAACTGCAATTGAGTTATGGAATGAGAAGCCCATAACGATCGAGAAAAAAGTAAGGAACATGCCTACATATTCGAAAAAGTTCTTGATTCCGCTACCATAAATACTTTTATAGGTATACCAATAGCACACAAAAAAGATTACTGTGCTGAGGACAAAAAAGCTCATCACATAAAAGTATACTCTCAAATGTTCATATTCGTTTTTGATATATAAAACTGGAATGCTTAGCACCGCTACAATAAATACATTTAAAAACATCGTACTATTCAATAGGTGTAAAATCCCATGAATTTTTGTTTTGACCGAAACGTTTTTACTTTTCACTAATCTTTCGGATATCTTTTTAAAGTTCTCTGCACCGCCTTTGTTCCATCGGAATTGCTGAGTTCTTGCAGCACTAATAACTACAGGAAGTTCGGAGGGAGTTTCGACTTCTTCTAAATATTTAAACTTCCAATTTTTAAGCTGTGCGCGGTAACTCAAATCAAGATCTTCTGTTAAGGTGTCGCCTTCCCAGTTTCCAGCGTCTATTATGCACTCTTTGCGCCAAATACCTGCAGTACCATTAAAATTGATAAAATGTCCGCGGCTGTTGCGGCCTACTTGTTCTAG
>QIIH01000262.1 GCA_003229235.1 Flavobacteriales bacterium
ACATAGCGTCGTTACTGTCTTCTAACCATGGGCATTCGGCAGAGATAGTCACCGAATCGTCGTGCCAGTTCTTCATAAAGATACCGATCACCTCATAGCCTTGCTGCTGCAACAAATAAGCTGCAACACTAGAATCTACTCCTCCACTAAGACCAACGACTACGCGTTTCATTTCTTAAAATTTATTAAATGCAAAAATACAAAAAAGGACTAAGAATTGCCTTTTATTAGAACTCTGTAAATTAAATTTTAGGTCGAACTCAGGTTTTAACTCTAATTATGAAATAGATTTTCTATTGTAGAATGAGGGCTTAATAACGCTTAGGAAAAGTTTCTTCTTTGGTGAGCTTTCCCTTCTCAAAATACTGCCACAAACCATTCTTGGCACCCTGTTTATACTGGCCTTTGATAATAACAGCCCCTGTAGGCCCGTAATACCTCGCCACCCCATGAAGCTCGTCGTTTTCGTAATAAAGCTCTTTAATTAATACTCCTGCTGGAGAATAATACAGATTAACTCCTTGGACAATACCTTCTACATACGTAAGTATTTCTGTTTTGATTCCGTCAGGGTAGTACGTGATTCTTTGCCCATCTAATATTCCTTTTTTATAGGTTTCGCGTGACATCACGGTTGTACCATCCTTGTGATAATACAGCCATTCGCCCATTCGCTCTCGCCCGTCCATACGGCCATGGCTAGAAATTTTTCCTTTCTTGGTAAAATAAGTGACCTTTGCTTGAGTAGAATTTACTTCAAACTCTTTGATAAGAGCTGGCTGATCTTTACAATCTTCGCAATAAAAGGTAAAAGCACCTACTTCTTTACCGTGCTCAAAAGTACCTTGATAACGCAACTGCTGGCTGCCTTCGAAGTTCTTTTTCCAGGCTCCATGGCGATTTCCGTCTTGGTCCAGCCCGTTTATTACATCTTGAGCCAGTAGGGTTGGCGAACAAATAAACAAAAAAACTAAAACAAAGTTTACTAAGCGCATCGAATGTTATTTTAGCTAACTAACGTAAAATTGATACTGAAAATTATTTCTTTTTAGCATTTTTTTGAGCTTCGGCTTGCTCCATCATTTCTCCCATACGTTTTTGGAAGCGATTCTGCTTTTTAGGGTTCTTCTTCTTTTGCTCAATTTTAGCATGAATTTTATCCTCGTCTATGATGTATTTTTTAATCACCAGCATGATTCCAATGGTAATCAAGTTAGAAACAAAATAGTACAGTGATAATCCACTCGCATAGTTGTTAAAGAATACTAGCATAAACAGTGGCGAGATATACATGATAATTTTCATGTTTGGCATACCGGGTTGTTGTTGCATTTGCATACTTTGTCCTGTTGTCATCATCATATAAATAAAGATAGCAACCGAAGCCAAAATCGGGAACAAACTAATATGATCTCCATACAGCGGAATATTAAATGGCAAATCTATTACCGCATCGTAGCTCGATAAATCTTCTGCCCATAAAAAGCCTTTTTGCCGTAGCTGAAATGCCGACGGGAAAAACTGGAACAAGGCATAAAATACCGGAAGCTGCAATAAAGCCGGGACACAACCCGCCATTGGGCTTGCTCCTGCCTTACGATATAAGGCCATGGTCTCCTGTTGCTTCTTCATGGAGTTGTCCTTGTGCTTTTCGTTAATCTCTGTAATTTCAGGTTTTAACACCTTCATTTTAGCCTGAGATAAGTACGATTTATAAGTCACTGGCGACAACGCCAATCTAACCAGAATAGTCATTACAATAATGGCAATTCCAAAGGGTAAAAAACTAGATAGAAATGCAAAGAGCGGAATAAACAAAAAGCGGTTAATCCATCCAAAGATTCCCCATCCAAGCGGGACAACCTCATCGAGATTACGATCGTAATCGTTTAAAATTTTAAAATCGGTAGGACCGTAATACCAATCCATATTATAATCTAACTCCCCACCTTCATAAACCAAAGGCAAAACAGTTTTAAATTTTTTGATATAGACTGTATCTATCTCTTCGTCTTCTACTAAATTCTCGCTATAGAATAATGCATTGTCTATTTTTTTGTCTAAAAGTAAGATCGATGTAAAAAAGTGTTGCTTAAAAGCTACATACGAAACATCGTTAGAGGTATCGTCTGTCTCGCTCTGTTGCCCTAGATAATCGTCCTTTCCGTCCTCGTATTCCCAGATAAGTTCTGTATAACGATTCTCGTAAGAAATACTTTTCGCATGACGATAGCCTTTCAATTCCCAAGTTAATTTTGCAGGATTTGATGTATCGAGCACATTGGCTAAACCGTTTGTACGAATACTAAAATCCATCATATAATCGCCTGGCTTGAGCTCGTAACGATATTCTAAATATGCAGTAGACGAAATTTTAAGCTTCATCGAAAGTACCTGGTTCTCGCCATTCTGAGAAAGAGTAGGTTCAAAAAACAGATTTTTTGAATTCAAGGTTCTGTTCTCCGATACAAATTCTAAATCAAGTAGTGCGTTTCGATCTTTAATAAGATAAACCGGAAGTGAATCGAAAGTAACGAAAGTCGTTAAATTGGCTTCGCTTATATAACCTCCTTGATTACTAATTTTTAACGACACTAAGTCGTTTTCTAGGGTTGTATATGCTTCTTTTGCCGATGGCAAACTTGCCGAATAGGCAAAGGCTCCCAACTTACTCTGTGCCGCAGCTACTGCCGTAGAATCCTGAGAATTGGCAATAGTTACAGATTTAGTAGCATCTTCTAGCGTAATTGTATCTTCGGCATCGTTTACCTCTTCTTTGCTTGCATCAAGCTGCTCTTGTTTAGCATTCTCGGCATCGATCTCTTCTTGCGTGGGTGCATTTTGATACAACATCCAAACTAAAATTCCACCAATCAGAATAAATCCAACAAGCGAATTAAGATCAAACTTTTTTTCTTCCATATATTTTTATCTCCAATCGAGTCTTTAAAAGGCTCAAATATTTTTAATTTTTACTTATATAGCGCTATCCCCAGCTACAACAATCTAGCCGAATTGACCAGTTATGCCATACTGACACCTTTTTTACGCATTGCATATTGGTGTGATGCTTCAACAAATGCCACAAATAAAGGGTGCGGACTTGCAACTGTACTTTTATATTCTGGGTGGTATTGCACACCAACAAACCAAGGGTGCTCGGTCAATTCAACAATTTCTACTAAACCAGTTTCAGGATTAATTCCTGTTACTTTAAGTCCAGCTGTCTCTAGTTGTTCGCGATAGTCGTCGTTGTACTCGTAGCGATGTCTGTGTCTTTCTAAAATTGTAGATTCACTATAAACATCACTAACAATGCTATCTGGCAAAATATCACATTTCCAGGCTCCCAAACGCATGGTCCCGCCCTTGTCGGTAATATTCTTTTGTGCTTCCATCAAATCAATAACAGGATGCGGTGTTTGCGCATTCATCTCTGTCGAATTTGCATCGGTTAATCCTAAAACATTTCGGGCAAATTCGATAACGGCCATCTGCATCCCTAGACAAATTCCTAAAAAAGGAATATTGTTTTCTCTAGCATAACGCACGGCGTCTATCTTTCCTTCAATTCCACGCTCTCCAAAACCAGGAGCAACTAGGATCCCGTCCAAATTGGCGATAGTCTCATCAATAACTTTCTGATCAATAAATTCTGAATGAATAGAAACCACGTTTACCTTTACCTCGTTAGACGCTCCAGCATGTATAAATGATTCTAAAATAGATTTATAGGAATCTTGAAGTTCTACATATTTTCCTATCAGGCCAATATTAACTTCGCTTTTGGGATTTTTATGTCGCTTTAAAA
>QIIH01000442.1 GCA_003229235.1 Flavobacteriales bacterium
TCTAAAGTATTTAATATCCCGCTTAGTGAAGTTACTCGCGAGATGAGAAGCAATGCGAAAACTGTGAACTTCGGGATTATTTATGGCGTTTCTGCCTTCGGACTAAGTAATCAAACCGATTTAAGCAGAAAGGAAGCCAAAGAACTTATCGAGACCTATTACGAAACCTATCCTAAACTTAGATCGTATATGAGCGCTCAGGTAGATTTTGCACGTGACAACGGTTATGTACAAACAGTGTTAGGACGAAGAAGGTATTTAAAAGACATTAATAGCCGAAATGCCATCGTTCGTGGGGCGGCAGAGCGTAACGCAATCAATGCGCCAATACAAGGAAGTGCCGCCGATATTATTAAGATTGCCATGATCAGGATTCACGAAAAACTTGAAAGAGATAACTTTAAGAGCAAAATGCTTTTACAAGTACATGACGAACTTGTTTTTGATGTGCATAATTCAGAATTGGAGGCGATGAAAACGCTCATTAAAACTGAAATGGAAAACGCTTATTCTTTAGCCGTTCCTTTAGATGTCGAAATTGGCATTGGTCAAAATTGGTTAGAAGCGCATTAAAATTTAAAGCCCACAGGCTATAAATCCTTCGATAACTTCTTCGTCACCAGTTGCTACGTTTAGCACTGTACCGTTAAATTCAATTGAGGATTGAACCCCTGTGTCTGTTACATTGATGGTCCCAGTAAGCCCGTAATATGTTGCCGTAGAAACTCCGCTGGTCGCAATACTCAAGATAAATAGAGCACTACCCGCCTCATTGGCACTATCGCGCAGGGCAAAAGTAGCTGTTCGGCATACGCCACGATGACTAATCGAAATAGTAAAAGATTCGCCACCACTGGTGTACCCGCCTGCATACGTGCAAAAGAATTCGGCATCGCTTGTACTTTCTACGTTACAGCCTCCGGAGGCTTCGTTGATTTCGCCTAAAAAAGACACAAAATTATCGTTCAATGGGCCTCCATCGTCGCCGCTAGAATCGTCACTACAGAAACCCGTTTGTAATAACATAAATAAAGGAAATAAAAAAATGTAAGATTTCATACTACTATTGTTTAGATGTGTGATTGATTAAAAATTTAGAAAGCTTAAGTCAAAAGCCTTACAAAAACTAACAGTCCGGGCTTCGCCTTCGAGACTTTCTGGCCTAGAGGTGGTCCGAACAGAGATACTAGCATCGGCAACCAATTCGTCGTCAGATTGTCTTTGAACCCTAACATTAATGGATTCGCCGTCTTCAACTAAAACATTTAAAAAGCCAGTGTTTGGAGCGGTCAATTCAATAGAAGCTTGAATATCTCTATAACTCACAATAAAAACTATTGCGTAAGGTGGATTACATCCACTAGCACCACGGTTATTATTAAATGTAACCAATGCATGTGTTCTGTCGGGCTCGTCTTCTGTATCGTCGGTTTCTTCTTCTTCGCAACTGATAGTTAACGAAACATATAAAAAGAGTAAAATTCCGTACTTAAAAAGTCTCATAGCTTGATGTTTAATAATGATATTTAAAAGTAGTTGCTACATTTCGAGCATCATATACCTACTGTTAGGTATACGATTAAGGCCATCGCTCGGCTACTTTTACCTAGTCAAAAAATAGCTACCGTGAACGTTAATTTTAATATTATTATCTTGTAATTGATATGTAACAAAGACGCACTATAACTAACATCTTGGCTCTTTTTATGAATAAGATTTTATATGGCAAAACGACTAATTAGTATTTTATGTTTACTACTTACAACTGTCGTTGTAGGACAAAATCCGGTTATCGATAGCCTTCAAAAGGCATACGATACTAGTGCAGATAATTACAACAAAGCCAAACTTTCACTTTTATTGGCTCAGCAATACGAGCGCATTGATATTGCCAAGGGTAAACAGTTTGCCTTTGAAGCCTTATCATTATCATCAGGAGATTCTTTACGTACAGAAATTCACAACCAATTGGGCCGTTTTTACTTTTTTACAGCCAAATTAGACTCTGCCGAATTTCATTTTAAAAGAACTCAGATACTCTTAGAATCTATGCAGGAGTTTGATAGAATGGCGATGGTTAATATTTCGCTAGGGGCTATTCAGCTAAAGAAAGGTGACTATCTAGCTACCATAGAAACCCTAACCAATGCAGCATCTCATTTTGAGAATGCCAATGACGACATAAATGCAGCGAAATGCTACAGCAATATTGCGAGCGCTTTCGCCGAATTGGACGATTACCATAAAGCCATAGCATATAGTGAGAAAGCCTTAGCGATTTTTAATAAAGAGAATCAACTTCAATTTAGGTTAATAACACTACCAAACTTGGCAACTCAGCACTTTAAATTGGGTGATACCTTAAAAGCCATCGCTTATAATAATGACGCCGAACGCCTTGCAAAAGAGGTTAACGACAACAGATCGTTATCTCTAATTTATAATAATTTGGGGAGTTTGTATTTAGATAAAGATCCTGAAAAAGCACGAAGCTATTTAGAAAAAACCCTTGCACTTAAAAAAGAGCTTAACTTTTTATCAGGGATTGAAGTTGCACAGAGCAATCTGGGGTATTTGTTGCTCAATCAAGGTAATTATCAAGAAGCTATCAACTATTTAGAGCAGGCCTTACCAAAGGTACAGGGTTTACAAAAAGTGTTGGTATATAATAATTTGGTAAAAGCACAGCAAGGTGCTGGAAATATAAAGCGAGCATTAGACTATTCGGAGGCGGCAAGAGTGCTCAACGATAGCATTCTAGATGTAGACAATCAGAAGGCCATTTTTGATATACAGGCGAAATACGAAACTGAGAAAAAAGAAAATCAAATATTGCAATTAACCAACGAGAATCTGCAAGCTAATTTTAAAAGAAGACAAAATCGAAACTTGCTTGTAGGTGCCTTAGGTGTATTGGTTTTAACCCTTATTATTGCCTATTCGTCTTTTAAAAATGTAAAGCGTAAACGAATCATCACCCAGCAACAACTCACCATAAAAAATCAGGAATTCGAGCAATTAGTTACAGAGCAAGAGCTAAATGGAATTGATGCCATAATAGATGCTCAAGAAAAAGAACGCATTAAAATGGCTGCCGATTTGCACGATAATTTAGGTAGTAAAATCGCCACTTTAAAATTATATATTGAGGGCCATTCTACTCAGAATGATTCAGGAGAATTTTATGCAAAATTGAGTTCGCTCACAAGAGAAACTTACAGTGAGGTGCGCAAAATGTCACAAAACAAAAATTTTGGCGCCTACATTAACAAAGGACTATTGCCGAGTACTAAAAAGATTGCTGAACAAATCTCTTCGTCTAATAAAATAGAAATAAAAGTTCTGGAAATTGACTTGAGTACCCGAATAGAAAATACAATCGAGATACAGCTCTTTAGAATCATTCAAGAACTTCTCACTAATATTATTAAACATGCCAACGCGACAGAGGCAACTATACAATTTACCCAGCACGAGTCTACCTTAAACTTATTAGTAGAAGACAATGGTCGCGGCTTTGACACATCTCAAACGCACGATGGCCTTGGTTTGCAAAACATCAAAAAAAGAGTCGAACGCATCAATGCGTCTTTGGTAATTGATAGTAAACCTGGGCACGGAACTACGGTAATAATTGACACACCAATATGATGATTAGGATAGTTATAGCAGACGACCACCAACTCTTTATCGATGGTATTAAATCTATCTTAAGCAAAGAGATAGGTATCCAGATTGTTGGCGAAGCTAACAACGGGCTGGAGTTGGTAAAGTGCATCGAAGCTTCAAAACCTGATGTAGTATTGACCGATATTAGAATGCCTATTATGGACGGTATAACAGTAACTCGTACGCTCAGGAAAGAACATCCTAATGTAGCAGTATTGGCCGTAAGCATGTACGACCAAAGCGTAGATGTAATAGAAATGTTAGAAGCTGGTGCTAAAGGTTATGTGACAAAAAATGTAGAGAAAAAAGAACTTTTAGAAGCAATTCATACGCTTTATAAGGGAGATAGTTATATAAGTAAAAATTTGCCTATCGATAATAAACTACCTCGACGCAGAGCATACGAGGTATTAAATTGAATTTATTTTTCTATTTCGACGCAGAGCGTCGGGGAATTAAACCCAC
>QIIH01000274.1 GCA_003229235.1 Flavobacteriales bacterium
ACATCGAAATATCACCCATATCATAATTTTTAGGGTAATATCCAGGATATGAGGCCGATGGAGGAGTTAGATGCTCCCAAAAGTAAAGGGTATTTATCATACTTGTGTTTTCTGCGATAAACAAATCTGCATTAATAGCAGAGGCATAAGGGTTAGATAAAACGTTTGGACTATCGTTTTGATCGTCGCCAAACAGCACTTCAAAATTGACGATTCCGTTGTTGAGTGTGCCTTGATTAAATTCAAACAAATATGTCTGATCATCCGGAGCTATTATAGTAGTTTGCGGCATTACCAAATATCCTTCGCCAGCGGTTAAGGTCCCTGCATAAGGCTGCCAATCGTCGCCTTCGGCATCAGAAAAATTGAGCGCTGCGCCGTCTTCCTCTGTTACTTCTGGGTCTGCATTAAAATTGGTAGTAGTGTGATCTCTAAAATGTATGGCACCTGGAAAACTAGCGGCATTGGTCGTTAAAGACATTGGGCTCCCAACTATCATAAAGTCTCGATTATCTAAGCTTGGAGATTGCTTATAAACTCGAATAGTCCCGTTATTAACAGCTTGTGAATCGTCGTTAATTTGGACGATACTTGCTGTATCTAAAACATCGAGTGTCGCTCCAGATTCGACTGTAATATTTTTAGTTATTTGTGCATAGCTGCTGGCATTTATAGTTAGCGTATAGCCGTCTTTTACTAGAAGCGAACAAGCAAGAATATTTCCATCTGTGGCTGTGTCGTATGTACCTTCTATTACCGCATTTACAGTTAAGCTCGGGGCATCATTATCCCAGTCTGTGCCATCCCAAGTAGTTATTGCTTGACACGTCTCACCTTCTTGAATTAATATCCGTTGATTAATACTAGGGTTGAGAATCACATCTATAACTCCAGAAGGCCATTTTATGGTAACCTTGTCTATGGTTGTTGCCAAGCCAAGACCAAAATGAGACACAAAAGAATTTTGTGTGCCATAGCTTTCGCCTGCTCTAACTTCTCGCGTTTGAGTGCCCCAATCGCCTTCGATAAGAACCTTGGCGGCTATGCCATTAATGTTGCTCTCAACTCCTTTAAGGTCTACTTTAAAATAATTATTGCTGTTGCCATTATTAATAAACATCTTATCGAGTCTAGTAGACGCGGGCGAATTGTATCCGCCAGCAAATCCGGCAATGACATCAATAAACCCGTCGTTATTTAAATCGCCAGTAGCACCACTTTGAATATCAGTAAAACCTGAAAAGAAGGGCGAACTAGCTGTAAAAGTCAAATCGCCATCGTTGTAAAATAAATAATGAATTCCTGATGATGTCGTCAACAAAACATCTAAATAGGTATCGTTATCAAAGTCTTCCATTATAACCTGTATTCCACTACCAAGGTTGGCAACAAGCTCTGTGGTTACGCCAATTGTAGAAGTTATGTCTGTAAAGGTACCATCGCCATCGTTCGAATAAATTTTACTTCTAGTAACATCATGATTAATCATAACGGCATCAAAATCGCCATCGTTGTCTAAATCACCAAAGCCTGTGGCCCAAGATTGTCCTTGCGGTTGTAAATTGGCCGCTGGAGCTACCTCTGTATAGTTATTTGATCCATCGTTCTGAAATAGCAGATTTAAACGGCGACCATCTGTAGGAGAGCTTACCCCAAGGCGGCATTTAGAGATATAGAAATCTAAATCGCCATCGTTATCATAATCGGTCCAAATGGTACCATAATTTCCAGAATTATCAGAAGGCACTGTACTTGCCGTATTAATAAGATCAGCGGTATGAGTAAGGGTCCCAGTGCCGTTATTTTGATATGGCGAAGAGATTCCGTCGTCGTGACAAGCAAAATAGTCTATTGCCCCATCGTTGTTAATGTCTGCAAAATTGGTAGCCTGCACAAATATACTAGGCCCGCCTAGTGTGGTCCGAGCATAAGTCGTCCCATCAGCATTGGCAGAGAACATATTAATTCCGTTGTAAGCACCACCACTAATAACATCGTTGAACCCATTCTCGTCTACATCAGAAATTGCCATTCCCCATGCAGAGCCCGAGCCTGCCAAGGAGTAACCCACAAAACTTCCATCGGCTTGCTGAAAATCGATGCGCAAATCCCTTGCGTTGTTTAATCTCACAACATCGTCTAAGCCATCGTTGTTCATGTCATTTATGGCCATTGCAACTCCGCTATAAACTCCAGAATAAGCGAGGTCTGATGTGCTATCTGTAAAAGTGACTTGTGCTATTATTGCTGTATTAACTAGTGCAGCAATAATTAGGGTAATATTCTTTTTCATACTCAATAAATTAGCAATTGTTAGGTTCTCTTTGATGGCAAGGTAGTAAGATTAAGTGATTATTGTAAAATTCGTGTGATTCAGAAAGTTGTATCTTTTGCTTTTTACTGAAAATATTTCTTAAACTAACCAACACCAACCTGCAAATGAACAAAGTAGTAGTCTGGTCTATAACCGTTGCCCTAGCTGGCTTTTTATTTGGTTTTGATACTGTAGTTATTAGCGGCGCGAATAAACCAATTCAAGCCCTGTGGGATACTTCTCCCTTGTTTCATGGTACCTTCATAATGTCTATGGCCTTATGGGGAACCGTATTAGGGTCTTTGTTTGGAGGTGTGCCTACTAATAAATTGGGCCGTAAAAAAACCCTCTTCTGGATAGGAGTGCTCTTTTTTTTATCGGCAATTGGTAGCGCATTGGCAAATGACCCGTATTCGTTTTCGTTCTTCAGATTTATCGGAGGAATAGGGGTAGGAGTGTCTTCTGTAGCGGCACCAATTTATATTTCAGAAATCACAACGGCCAAAAACCGCGGAAAATTGGTGGCTTTGTATCAGTTTTGCTTGGTATTCGGAATCTTAATTGCCTTTGTTTCTAACTGGTTATTAAAAGGCTTTGATGGCGCTAACGACTGGCGTTGGATGCTCGGTATAGAGGCTTTGCCTGCCTTGATTTATACACTTATGGTATTAAAAGTGCCAAACAGCCCGCGTTGGTTAGCCTTACAAAAAAAGGACGATGCAGGCGCATTAAAAGTGCTTAATGTGATGTATCCGTTAGAACTGGCAAAGAGTACATTGAGTGAGATAAAGCTAGACCTAGTGGGTGCTAAAATCAAGGAAAGTCTCTTTAAAAAGAAGTACAGCAAAGTGTTGTGGTTGGGCTTTTTAATTGCCTTTTTTAATCAGTTATCTGGAATCAATTTTGTATTGTATTATGCGCCTCAAATTTTAGAACAAGCTGGTTTGGGTGGTGCCGAATCTTTATTTAACTCAATATCGATTGGAATTGTAAATCTGGTCTTTACCCTAATAGGGGTGAGGTTAATAGATAAACTGGGCAGAAGACAACTAATGATTATTGGCTCTATAGGATATATATTTAGTCTTTTAATGGTGGGCTATTGCTTTTATTCGGACGCGAGCCCAACAATGCTGCTCACATTTATTTGCATTTTTATTGCGTCACATGCCATTGGGCAAGGCGCTGTTATTTGGGTGTTTCTTTCAGAAATATACCCCAATCGAGTGCGAGCTTATGGGCAATCATGGGGAACAAGTACACATTGGGTATTTGCGGCAATTATAACTTTAATCACTCCGTTTTTTATCGACGACCAAGTAGGCGTACTTAAAGACAATCTTTGGTATATCTATTATTTCTTTGCAGGAATGATGGTATTGCAGCTCTTGTGGGTAGTTTTTAAAATGCCAGAAACAAAAGGAGTTTCTTTAGAAGATCTCGAAAAACAACTAGTGCCAGA
>QIIH01000389.1 GCA_003229235.1 Flavobacteriales bacterium
AAGAAAAATCGCTTGACGGCTGGATATTTACTTTAGATTACCCCAGTTATGTTCCTTTTATCACCTACGCCGATTCGCGCGATTTGCGTAAAGAATTGTCGCTGGCCTTTGGTTCGAGAAGCTATAATGGTGACACTAATGACAACCAGAAACATGTTATAAAAATTGCACAGTTGCGCCACGAGAGAGCAAAGCTGTTGGGTTATGATACACATGCCCAATATGTATTAGAAGAACGCATGGCAAAAAGCCCAGAAGCTGTAACTAGTTTCTTAAACGACCTCTTAGACAAAGCATTGCCAGCAGCCAACAATGAATTTAAACGTTTAGAAGAATTTGCAAAAGACCTCGACGGGATTAACCGTTTAGAAAAATGGGACGGAGCCTATTATAGCGAAAAACTAAAGCAAAAACTTTATCAAATAAACGACGAAGCTCTTAAACCATATTTTGAACTTACTCAAGTACTAACTGGCGTTTTTATTGTTTCTAGTAAATTATTTGGCTTAGAGTTTGAAGAAGTGACCAACGTTCCTAAATATCATTCGGAGGTTAGTACCTATAAGGTGACCGATCAAAAGGGTATGTTTATTTCGCTCCTTTATGTCGATTTTCATCCCAGAGAAGGCAAACGTGGAGGTGCCTGGATGACTTCCTTTAAATTGCAACAAATAAAAGCCGGCAACAACGATCGCCCGCATGTATCGGTTGTCTGTAATTTTTCGAGACCAACAGAGAGCAAACCAGCCTTGCTTACTTTTAATGAAGTAACCACCCTGTTTCATGAGTTTGGCCATGCCTTACATGGAATGTTAGCAAACACTGTCTATTCTGGCCTTTCTGGTACTAATGTTTTATGGGATTTTGTTGAATTGCCTAGTCAATTATTAGAAAACTGGTGCTATGAGCGTGAAGCATTGTCTTTGTTCGCGAAACATTACGAGACCGAGCAAGAGATTCCGATGGAATTAGTTGCTCGACTAAAAGAAGCAGCCACTTTTAACGAAGGCATGCAAACCGTACGACAAATAAGTCTTGGGCTTTTAGACATGGCTTGGCACAGTGTAGATCTTAGTGATGTAACCGATGTAAAGGAGATCGAAAACGCTGCTTTTAGTAAAACAAACTTATACCCAGATATCCCTGAAATCTGTATGAGTACTGCCTTTTCGCATATATTTCAGGGAGGTTATTCTGCTGGATATTACAGTTACAAATGGGCAGAAGTACTAGATGCCGATGCCTTTAGCTATTTTCTTGAAGAAGGAATCTTTAATAAGGAAGTTGCTCAAAAGTTTAAAGAAACTGTTCTCTCCCAAGGCGGAACCAAAGAACCTATGGAGCTTTACACCGAGTTTCGCGGTAAAGAACCAAACCCAGAAGCCTTACTTAAGCGCGCGGGACTTATTGATTGATTATTGACTATTGATTATTGATTATTGATTATTGATTATTGATAAACTTTCATATATTATTGAAAGTTCGATAATTATTTGTATATTTGTCTCATGGAATTTCAAGAAGCCAAAGATAAATTTATCAGTACGTGGGGCGCCTTAGGTACTACCTGGGGCATAAACAAAGCAATGGCACAAATTCATGCTTTATTATTTATTTCTCCCGATCCGTTATCTATGGAAGACATCATGGAAGATTTAGGTATTTCTCGAGGCAACACAAGCATGAACTTACGCAACCTAATAGAATGGGGCATCGTGCACAAAGTAAACCTTCAAGGTGAGCGCAAAGAGTACTTTTCTAGCGAAAAAGATGTAACAGAACTTGCCAGACAAGTGGCTAAAGAACGTAGCAGAAGAGAAATAGAGCCGTCGATAAAGGTTTTAAATGAAGTTTCTAAAATTAAGAGCGACGGCACTGCTAAAACGGAAGAGTTTATTAAGAAAACAAAAGAACTTTACGACTTGGCCGACACCGCAAATAGCATGCTTTTAAAGATGGTAAACCAAGAACACAACTGGGTTACTAAAACTGTGATTAAACTGTTTAAATAGTGCTATTTTTTTATTAATATCTTTCAATTATTATTGAAAGTTTAAAATTAAAATTATGAACACACCATTACTCAAATATCTAATTATTGCTGCCGGAATAGGTCAAATCTTTACAGCGTTCGTTTATCCATTCATTAGGCATCGTGTGTTTGACTGGTACAACGACATAAAGCAACTTAAGCCTTTAAACCAAGAAATCGCAAAAACCTATGGTCATTACATCCAAGGCATCAACTTTGCTTTTGGCACAATTAGCATTTTGTGTGTAACACAGTTAAACACTCCTTCTGTTTTGGCTTTGGCACTCTCTGGCCTTATTGGAGCCTATTGGGTTGGGAAAGTGATTACACAGATTGCCTACTACCCAATGTATCAGATTCCACAGCAATTAATCTTTAAAGTTGGGAGTTATGGGATGAACTTTTTGTTTGTGCTTTTTGCTTGTGTGTTTTCTGTCCTTTTTATTCTTCAATTTAAAGCCGTCGTGTTATGAAATACTTACCAGTAATTAACCTAACTCTTATCCTACTAACCGTTTTTGGTTATTTCGGAATATTTATTGGAGTCATGCTTCACCTACTCACAGGTGCATTCCAAGTAATCACGTTTATTGTTATAGCCCTACAATACAAACGTTGGAATACTAAAGTTAAAAGCCATCTTTTGGCATATGGAATAATTACATCAATTGTATTAGGGCTCTTCTTTATTGACAATAATTATTTTTTCGCAACAATGGTAATCGGTTCGATACCTCTTGCAATCTACTTTACATATATCACAACTTTATTAAAATCAAACAGAGATGAAAACTACAAATAATCTTACCATCGCTGGCGGAACAGGCTTTTTAGGTCAAGTTCTTATCAGCCATTTTAAAAACAACTTTGATACCATTTATGTACTCACTCGTAAGTATAGACCCAATCACGAGAACGTAGAATACATTTTATGGGACGGCGTTACATTAACAGATTGGCAAACGGTTATCGACAATTCAGAAGTTGTAATAAACCTAAGCGGAAAATCTGTTGATTGTCGCTATAACCAAAAAAATAAGACTGCAATTTTAGCTTCTAGAGTAGACTCCACAAAGGCTTTGGGCAAAGCCATCTTACTCTCTCCCGCCCCGCCCTCGCTTTGGATTAATTCTTCTACAGCTACTATATATAAGGACGAAAAACACAGAACTCAGGACGAGTTTACCGGCGAAATCGGGCATAGTTTTTCAGAAAAGGTGGCCCAAAATTGGGAGCAGGCTTTTTTTGATTGTTATAAAAGAGGCGTACGGCAAGTTGCAATACGCACCTCTATAGTACTAGGTAAAAACGGAGGTGCTTTACGGCCTTTAAAAAACCTTGCTGTCTTAGGTTTTGGAGGTAAACAAGGAAGCGGAAAGCAAAAAGTAAGTTGGATACACGAACAAGATTTTGTTAGAAGCATACAATTTATAATCGACAATCAAAATATAGAAGGAGTAATCAATGTCGTGGCACCAACTCCTATAACAAATAAAAAATTTATGCAGGTCTTTAGAGAAACACTTAACATCTCATTTGGAATCCCTATGCCAAAACCTTTGCTAGAATTTGGTGCTCGTATCATTAAAACAGAAACCGAGCTAGTACTCAAAAGTAGAAACGTTGTGCCTAACAGACTCCTGCAACAAGGTTTTAAATTTATGTTTCCTACCGTGCAATTTGCACTAAAAGATTTATTAAAATCATGACCAAAATAGAACTCACAAC
>QIIH01000098.1 GCA_003229235.1 Flavobacteriales bacterium
GCTGCCCCACCAACATTAGCTTGACTCCCCACTGCCAAGAAAAAATAAGGTGCCTTGATTAGTTTTGCCACGCCAATAAGGATACCTGCATGTATCGCCATCCAAACAAAACCAACTACGATGAGTCCTGTATTTTGAAAAATTAGCGTAAGGTCCATTTTCATTCCAATAGTTGCTACTAGTATGTAAATAAAAACACTGCCAAATTTACTGGCTCCTGCTCCTTCGTAGGACCTCACTCTTGTATAGCTTAAAGCGATACCAATCAAAGTAGTTATTGTTATCATCCAAAAGAAAGAGGAAGATAAAAATGTAAATATATTTCGGGTAAGTCCGGTAAGATTATCAACCATACCTTCAAATAGGGATGCTAAAAAATTACCTCCTAGATGCGCCAAACCAACTGTTCCGAAAGCAATAGCGGCAAGAATCATTAAATCGGCTAAAGATGGATTACGTGATACTTGCAAAGAGAAGGCAGACATTTTTTTCTTTAAATCTTCTATGGCAGAAGTATCAGCTTTAAGCCATTTGTCAATTTTGGCAGATTTGCCAATCCCTAATAAAATAATGGCCATCCAAACATTAGCAACCAGAATATCGACAAATACCATTCCGCCGTAAAGCTTAGAGTTATAACCATAAATTTCTAACATTGCTGTTTGATTAGCACCACCACCAATCCAGCTGCCTGCGAGTGTAGATAGACCTCTCCAAACGGCATCTGCGCCTTCTCCACCAAGGGTTTCGGGTGAGATGGTGCCTACTAGCAATACGGCAATTGGGCCACCAATGATAATCCCTGCTGTACCAGCTAGAAACATCCAAAGGGCTTTTGGTCCTAAATTAAACACACTTCTGAGGTCGATGCTAAGGGTCATTAAAACCAGCGCTGCGGGTAATAAATATCGGCTTGCCATATGGTATAACCCCGACTCACTTTCTACACTTGTACCATCTTCAAGAACGGTAGTCCATTCTGGAGCAATAAGCCCAGAAGTTGTTAATATCGACGGAATTAAATACGCAATAAACAAAGCTGGAATGTATTTGTAAATTTTTTTCCAATTTTTAGATTCAATAGTAGAAGTGAAAAACACAAAACCTAAGCAGAGCATTAATAGCCCGAATACAATTTTGTCGTTAGTGATTAGGGGAGTAGTATCTTGAATAATTTCTGTTACAACTTCTTGAAAAGCTATGGTCATGATATTATGTTTGTTGAATTTACAATATAATACAATTTGATATAGCTTATTCTTTCTTTTTAGGCTGTCTCTTAGCTTGTTTTAGGCTCTCGTTAAGCATCCACTCAAGTTGCCCATTAGTGCTGCGAAATTCGTCGGCAGCCCATTTTTCGATGGCTTTGAGCATATCTTCGTTTACTCTAAGTGCAAATGCTTTCTTTTTTGCCATGCCTATCTTTTTATAAATTCTGCGAGTTGTCCAATTAATTCGGGATGTAAAGGCAGATTGGGGTTGTTATAAGACTGACCATTTTCTGCATCACTTCCAGAAATATTTTTTAAGACATGATTCATCCCAACGATAATTTTTAAAGTTGCCGCTGGATTAGCTTTTTTAAGCAATGCAGCCTCTGCGGGGTTTACTTGTATATCGTTATCACCATTTATAAGCAGGATAGGCGCCGTTACCTTTGCTAATTCCGCTTGCGGGTCGTAAAGCATCCAAGAGCGCATAAAGGGTTGAATTTCTGGTCTAAAAATTGATGCTAAACCAGGACTATATGTTGAAGCTTTTCCTGTTTCTCTTAAATCGTTAAAAGCAACTTCTGCATTTTCTGCCAAACCAGGTGCTTGGCGTTCTAACTGAGCTACAATCACTGCGTCAATAGATTGTCCGGCACCAGCGATAGATATTACTCCATCTACATTTTCTTGTCCCACTATGGCAGCAATCAATCCGCCTTGGCTATGACCCAAAATATAGTAGTTAGAAAAAGCCTGACTCTTTTTAAAATAGTTGAGAGCATCACTCGCATCTTGGATAAAGTCGTTAAAGGACAGCGCAGACTCATTTAGCGTGCGATTCTTAATCATGGGGACTATACGCTTGTCGTATCTAAAACTCGCAATGCCCTGTTCTTGTAATCCTTGGGCCAATAGCTTTAAGGAATTGTTTTTCATCATTGGCTGATTGCCATTGCGATCGGTAGGGCCAGAGCCTTGAACGATTATGACAATTGGCACTTTGCTTTGATCTGCTGGCCTTAATAGCGTGCCTTCTATTAATTGGCTCACTTTTAAATCGATAGATTCAAAATTTGTAGTTTGCCCAAAACACAGGATCGAACATATTAAAAAGACTAAAAAGAGGCTAAAGCGTATCATAGGTTTCTGATTTGTTTGTATAATAACTAATAACGGCGTTGGCCTCGGATTGTTTTTGAGTGCCTATTAAAACCTTCTTTCCGCTGGTAAGTTCTATTTGAATTCCGATGTTGCCTCGCACATTATATGCCGCCCCAGTATTTTTAAAAAACCGAACTCGATACCCCCAACCACCATATTCGCTAATAGGACTATATTCTCGTGTATATATTTTGGCGATTTCGCTCCAAATAATAAGACTAGGAGATCTTTTAAAAGGATAAAAATTTACGTGTACACCTTGATCGTCTATCTTAGTTTTTAACGTCAAAATAAAGAGAACAAATACAACTATTAAGGCTGTGAATGCAGAAACCAAGAGAACGATAATGAGCTCGTTTTCGCCAAGATTTGCCGTATCGTTGTATATCAGCACAGGGCCAATACTTAAAAACAGGACACCAAATAGAAGCAAGCGCATCCACCATTGGTCAAATTTTTGGGTCTCTACAAATACTCGCATCTTAGGTGTTTAATGTTCCTGTATTTACTATTGGCGAAGCGTCTTTATCTCCGCATAATACCACCATTAGGTTGCTTACCATGGCGGCCTTGCGTTCGTCGTCAAGGTCTACTACGTTCTTTTTGCTAAGTTCGTTTAGCGCCATTTCTACCATACTAACCGCTCCTTCAACAATTTTATGTCTAGCAGCTACGATTGCTGTAGCTTGTTGTCTTTTAAGCATAGCGCTGGCAATTTCGTTTGCATAAGCCAAGTAGCCTATTCGGGCCTCTAATACTTCGATTCCTGCAATGGCTAGTCTTTCGGTTAGCTCGTTTTCTAATGCTTGATTTACTTCTTCCATGCTAGAGCGTAGGGTAATATCTTCGTCTAATCCTTCGTCTGCAAAATTATCGTAGGGATACATACTAGCTAGTTTACGAACAGCTGCATCTGTTTGAATTCTAACAAAATGCTCATAATTGTCTACGTCGAAGGCAGATTTGTAGGTGTCGCTTACACGCCATACAAGAATGGTGCTAATTATAATAGGGTTTCCCAGCTTGTCGTTCACCTTTAAGCGCTCACTGTCGAAGTTTCGGGCTCTTAGTGAAAATTTCTTTTTGGTGTAGAATGGGTTCACCCAAAACAAGCCATTCTTTTTTATGGTGCCAATATATTTACCAAACAACAGCAACACTCTAGAGCCGTTTGGAGTTACTAATACAAATCCAGGGATCATAAAGAATCCTGCTACCAAAATAAAAGCAGCTAATGGTGATGGCATTCTAAATGAGAGGACGATACCTCCAAGGATAAAAATCAATGCTGTAAATAACATGATGTAGCCATTTATAGGATTGTGTAATTTTTCGTTTGTCATGGTTTTAATATTTAAAATGATATCAATATGATA
>QIIH01000239.1 GCA_003229235.1 Flavobacteriales bacterium
GAACCAGGTGTGCAAAGTGGTAAAATATTACGTTTGCGAAACAAAGGTATTCCGAGTATCAATGGTTACGGAACTGGCGATTTATTAGTACATGTAAATGTTTGGACACCAAAGACGTTATCTAAAGAACAACGCGACTTTTTTGAACTGATGACTGATGACGAACACTTTATTCCAAAGCCCGAAAAAGAGGACAAATCTTTTTTTGAAAAAGTGAAAGATATGTTTTCTTAATGAGACATAGAATTAAAAAATTTTCTTTATATTTGACTATTGCTAGATTTATTTCTAGTAATATTTTTCTTTTTCATAGCAATTTTTTTCCCATCCTTGAAGGTCTTTTTAAGGGTGGGTTTTGTTTTTCTAACAAAATGACTGTAACATTTTTATTTTGTTTAATACTAATCTAAAGCATTTGAGTTGCTATCAAATGGCACATCTAAATAACTTCGACCTAATATTATGAATGATTTACTCGTTGCAGAAAATGTAACCAAGAACTTTGGAAGCTATACTGCACTCAATGATGTTTCTATTTCGGTGCCGAGAGGTAGCGTTTTTGGGCTTCTAGGCCCAAACGGAGCAGGAAAAACTACTTTTATCAGAATTATTAATCAGATTACAATGCCAGACACTGGTAAAGTATTTCTGGATGGAGAAGCTTTAAAGGCAGATCATATCAGGAACATTGGCTATTTGCCAGAAGAACGAGGTTTGTATAAATCGATGAAGGTAGGAGAACAAGCGTTGTATTTGGCACAACTTAAAGGCCTTTCTAAGGCTGAAGCTAAAAAGCGTCTAGAGATGTGGTTTGAGCGCCTTGAGATTGGGGACTGGTGGAACAAAAAAGTTCAGGAACTCTCTAAGGGAATGGCACAAAAAATTCAGTTTGTGGTCACGGTCTTACACGAGCCTAAATTGCTAATATTCGACGAACCCTTTAGTGGCTTTGATCCTATAAATGCAAACTTAATAAAAGACGAAATTTTAAGATTACGTGACAATGGGTCTACCATTATTTTTTCTACACACAGAATGGAATCTGTAGAAGAGATGTGCGACCATATAGCACTTATTCATGAGTCTAATAAAATATTGGACGGTAAATTAATCGACATCAAAAGAGCACACAAGTCTAATACCTTTAACGTTGGATTGATTGCTGCCAACGAAGACGCAGTAATTGATGATTTGAGCAGAAAGTTTAACATAAAACCTGCTACATTTAAAAGTATCAATGACGAATTGCGTTATACAATTAGGCTAGAACCTAATGAGAAAGCCAACGATTTGGTGAGCTATTTAACCACACAAGGAGAACTCACTCATTTTGTTGAGGTAGTACCTAGTGCTAGTGATATTTTTATTCAAACCGTACAGAACAGCTAATAGATATGAACCATCTTCCTTTAATTATCAAGCGCGAGTATCTTAACAGGGTTAAAAATAAATCCTTTATTGTCATGACGTTTTTAAGCCCACTAATAATGGTAGCGCTTATATCGTTGGTGGCTTATTTATCGTCTCTTAATAACGACACCGCCAGAGAAATCACTGTTTTAGATGAGTCTGGCCTATTTAAAGGACAGTTTCAAAATACCGAGAACACTACCTATATATTACTAACTAATGTTTCTTTAGATTCTGCGAAGGCACAAGTAGAGCGAGTAGAGGGGTATGGCTTACTTTACATTCCGCCAGCGGATAATATTGACGAACTTAAAGACGGTGTTACCTTTTATTCAGAAGAATCGCCATCGTTACTTTTGATAGATGCCATTGAAGACAAGATGGAGGATACAGCTAGCGATATTAAATTGCGAAATGCCGGCCTTAGCCCAGATCAAATAAGTGAATTGAGGGTTAATATTAATACAAATCTCGAGACTTTTAAAGGCGAGGAAACCTCTAAAATGGGGTCGGTTTTTAAATTGGCCTTTGGAGGTATTGCAGGCTATTTACTATTTATGTTTATCATAATTTATGGGAACATGATTATGCGATCCGTGATCGAAGAAAAGACCAGTAGAATTGTAGAGATTATAATCTCCTCTGTGAAGCCGATGCAATTACTACTTGGTAAAATCTTTGGGACTTCACTTGCTGGGATTACTCAGTTTGTAGTGTGGGTTATCTTAATTGGTATTTTGATGACGGTAGTCACCGTAGTTTTTGGCATAGATCTTAATTCGGCCGGTGCCCTACAGCAAGAAGTGGTTGCTCAAGCACAAGATAATCCAGCGGTAAATAAGGAGCTTACCCTTATAGCTCAAGAGATTTATAACTTACCCTTACTCAACCTTGTGATAATGTTTATTCTGTATTTTTTAGGAGGGTATTTAATGTATGCTTCTTTATATGCGGCGATAGGTGCAGCAGTAGATAACGAGACCGATACGCAGCAATTTATGTTGCCCATTTTAATGCCATTAATTCTCGCAATTTATGTTGGAATGTTTACGGTAATAGAGAACCCTCATGGGACAGTTTCGCAAGTCTTTTCGTTTTTCCCACTCACCTCACCAGTCGTTATGCTAATGCGTATTCCTTTTGGGGTTCCAATATGGCAACAAATACTATCTGTCGTGATTTTATTTGCTACATTTATGGGCACGGTTTGGATGGCTGCCAAAATTTACCGAGTTGGAATACTCATGTATGGTAAAAAGCCTACCTATAAGGAATTATTTAAATGGCTAAAATATTAGCAATATTACAGGACGATACATTAGTAGAAGGAGCAAAGGAGATTTCTAATAATATTTTGGAATCCATTATGGATTTCTTAAGCTTGGGATTCTCTAGTGGTAAAGGAGACAGTGCGATTAATTTAACTATTGGTAACATACTCTTACTTATACTAACATTATTTGTAGCTAATTTTGTATTAAAGTGGCTGCGAAAATTTCTTACCCGTCGAATGGACACAACAAACAGGCTCAAGTTTGTAAGTGTTTTTAAGTTCGTTAATTATTTTATTTATCTCATCGTGATAATATTTACGATGAGCGCTGCTGGAATAAACGTAACAGTGCTATTAACGGCATCGGCAGCTCTGTTTGTGGGGCTTGGTTTGGCGTTACAGGAACTATTTCAGGATATCATTGGCGGAATTTTTATCATTACTGACGAATCACTTTTGGTAGGTGATATAATTGAAGTCGATGGAAAAGTTGGCCGTATAATCGAGATAAAACTACGTACCACAAGAGCGCTCACAAGAGACGATAAAGTGATTATTATCCCAAACCACAAGTTTATAAGCGATACCATTCACAATTTTACCCAAAATCATAAAATGACACGGGAAAGTGTTAAGGTAGGAGTGGCTTATGGCAGTGACACCTTGAAGGTTAAAAAGCTTTTGCTCTCGGCCGTAAATGAGCAAGGAGACATATTAGATCATCCAAAACCCTTCGTACTCTTTGAAGATTTTGGTGACTCTGCGCTAATTTTTAATGTATACTTTTATATCTCGGATAGTTTTCTCGATCCAGAAATTAAAAGTGATATTCGCTTTACAATCGATAACAGCTTTAGAGAGCATGGTATTAGTATCCCGTTCCCTCAACGTGTTGTTCATGCGGGACCCATCGACAATCAGAAATAATTTATGCGCAACCATCAATTTGTAATTGCTGTTTTGCTTTTGATGATTACTAACCTGAGTTCGACCTAAAATTTAATTTACAGAGCTCTAAGAAAAGGTGAGATTTGAAATGTAAAGTTTAAAGGAATATCTAGATA
>QIIH01000384.1 GCA_003229235.1 Flavobacteriales bacterium
TAACGTTCTACGATAATAAAATCTGAACGTCTGTTCTTTTGATGTTCTTCTTCTGTACAGCTTCCGCCACAGTCTACTAAAGGATTAGATTTACCTTTTCCTACAGCACTCAATCTGTTAGTATCGATACCTTGAGATATCGCATACTGCATTGTAGCTTTAGCTCTGTTCTCTGATAAAGTCATATTATAGTTTTTGCCCGCACGTGTGTCTGTGTGACTCTCAATACGAATTACCATTGATGGATACTTCTTCATGATTTGTACTAGCTTATCCAACTCGAATGCAGCCTGAGGCTTAACGTTATATTTATCGAAATCAAAGAATATAGGGTTAAGTACAACTCTGTCTTCTACAATAATTTTTTCGATTGGATTTAAACCAATAGTTATTGCTAGCGGTCCATCTGATGGCGAACTCGCACTAGCGGTTCCGCTTTCATAACCCGCGTTCTGCGCAGTTAAGCCATATGTCTCGTCGCAAACTCCCATAAAGGTTACTTGTCCAGAACTATTACTCATTTCTGTGCCTAATTTGTTGCGGTTAGAATCATAAATATCTACTTGTGCTCCAGAGATAGCATTGCTAGTAGCATTATCTATAACTGTAGCCACAATCTCTACATCACAACTCGGAATTTCGTTTACTACATAAATGTCGTCACTTCCTTTTCCGCCTTCGCGATCAGAAGAAACAAACCCAGCCATTGTAGACTCATCTATTGAAAAAGCAAAGTCGTCACTGCTTGAGTTTATTGGTATAGCAAGGTTAGAAACTGCGCCGTTTTCGTATTTGAAAACATCTAAGCCTCCCATACCCAAATGCCCATCACTCGAAAAGAACAAAGTGCCCGAATCTGCAACATAAGGAAAGACTTCTTTTCCTTCTGTATTAACGGCACTCATGTTTTTTGGTGATCCGAAGCTACCATTAGCAGCTACAGAAACCGAATAAATATCAGAGTTACCTGCGCCACCTGGGCGGTCAGAAACAAAGTATAATGTGTTTCCGTCTTTACTAAGAGTAGGATGTCCGGTAGAATAGCTTTTGTCGTTAAAAGAAACTGGCTGTACGTCATCCCATTTACCATTAACTAATTGAGCAGTATAAATACTTAATTGGTTGATTCCCTCTTCGTCTTTGGCGTATTTTCCTTTGTGAAAGTTGTTACGATCAAAGTATATGCGATTTCCATCAGCAGAAAAGGCAACCGCCCCTTCATGGTATTTTGTATTAACATCACCAGGAATTAATTCCGCAGCGCCTATAACATCTCCTGCTTTAGATGCAGAATACACATCCAAATACGGCTGATCATTCCATCCATAACTACGACGTGACTTATTTCGTGCTGAAGAAAAATACATTGTATTTCCAGACATTGTACCACCAAAATCAGAATATTCAGAGTTAATGTCGCCTGCATTTGCAACAGTGTATTTAGGCGAATTGCCCAATAGTGCCGGCATAAAATTAGGATTCTCAGAAAACTCAACAGCTCTCGAATCTCTTGGTTTCATACTGGCAAATTGCTTCATTGCATTACCGGCCTCCATAAAATCTCCGTTGGCTCTAAGGGCTTGAGCGTAATTATAAACACTTTCAGAATCTGCTCCTTTCTCGTCTACTACACGCTTGTAGTATTTGGCAGCATTTTCTGTGTCGTTAATATTATAGTAGGCTGTTGCAAGACGCTCATATACATAAGTATCTGCTTTGCCTTTTTCTATTAGTTTTTCGTAATCTTGGATAGCATCGGTGTACTCCAATCTGTCAAAATGCTTATCTGCAGCTTTGGTGTCTTTATTTTGAGCAGTTACTGTTGACGTGCTCACCGCGATAAAGAATAAGATAGCGTATATTTTTTTCATGTTCTTTTACTCTTTGAATTAGAAATATCTAGGTGAACGCAACACGCGTTTATTTAAGAAAATATCGAATGTTAAAACGATTTCGTGGGAGGCACTGGTCACTATATTCAAATCGGACACTACATTGTCGTAGGCGTAACCAATTCTAACATTAGGTGTGACTTGGAAACCGACTATCCCACTAAAGGAATCGTCCAATCTATAAGAAGCACCTAATTCAAATTTTTCCCAGAATAAAGCATTTAAGTTAATATCAAATGACACAGGAACATTAAAAGCGCCTTTAACCAAGAAGTTTGGTTTTAGTTTTACACTTTCTGATAAGTCAAATACATATCCAGTAGCTACAAAGAAGTGATTGGTTTCTGACCCGTATCTAAGACCGTTCTCGTCTAAGTGAACCGAATTTAATAAGTTAGGGATAGATGCCGATGCATAAAACTTATCGGTATAGAAAAAGGCTCCCGCTCCAATATTAGGATAGACATTATTAATGTCTTCAGAAAAGAAAGGATCACTTGGGTCTGTAAGAATTAAGCTTGTAAGGCCAACATCGTGAAACGTAGCTCCTGCCTTTAACCCTAATGCAAGTTTTGCGTTTTCGCCCACTTGCAAAGTATAAGAGAAGTCTACATATACATTTGTCTCGGTCACTGGGCCTAGCTCGTCTTTAATTACAGACATACCTAAACCTGTTTTATCTCCGATTGGAGAATGAGTCGAAAATGTAAATGTTTCTGGAGCTCCGTCAAAGCCCGACCATTGTTTGCGATATAATGCCGTAAAGGTTAATGATTCTTTAGAACCAGCATACGCGGGGTTTATCACATTCATATTATACATGTATTGGGTGTATTGTGGGTCTTGCTGCGCAGACGCATCATGTAGCCCAATCACACAGAATACGATAAGAAGCGTGTAAAGTTTTTTCATGTGTTTTTATTTGTAACTGCAATTTTTGTTTAATCCGCGAAGCTCAACACAGTATCTCTAAGCTGTCATCGAATATGATTTTTTTGGAATACTAATTTAACTAAAATAATGATAGTACAGGCCGTTCCTAGCAATAATAGATAAGTCGCAACATTTATCGACCAAAGTGGCCAGAGATTCCTAAATTTTATGAATTGAGAAGGTTGCGAAGACAGGAAAATGATCGCTAAATCCGCCTAAATGTTTTGAACCTGCAAAAGTTCTAAACGGGTTTCCTTTAAATCTACCTTTAAATTCTTTCAAAAATTGTGCATCAAAAATATCGGCAGCTTCAAATTTAAGACCTGATTTGTTGTTGGTCTGCAACGATTTACTCACAATAATCTGATCAAATAAGAACCACTTTCCTTGCCATGTACTTGAGCCTCTAGAATAAGAATGCAAAGCAGTCATAGGATTAAACAATTCTGGGATCATTAAGTGCGATTTGATACTTGAACTGCTAGGATTGTCGTTAAAATCGCCCATAACTATAATATTGGCTTCTGGGTCGCTTTTTAATATTTGATTAATAACTTCTACATTTTTCTGAGCTGCAGCAATGCGTTTGTATTCGGTTAACCCTGAGCCATTATGCCGAGAAGGCCAATGATTGACTAGAATAGTAATAAGAGTTCCACATAAAAATCCCGAAACCTGAAGGATATCGCGAGTATAATCTCGTTGTCCGTCTAAATTATCGATGAGCATTGTATGAGTAGTACTTGCAACTGGCTCAAAATAAGCGTCACGGTATAAAAGTGCAGTATCGATTCCGCGCTCGTCAGGCGAATTAAAATGAACATAGCGATAGCCTAGATCTTTTAATTGTTCTGATGCGACTAAATCGCGAATTACTTTTTTATTTTCTACTTC
>QIIH01000296.1 GCA_003229235.1 Flavobacteriales bacterium
GCCATTTTTGCCTATAGTAAGCCTTTAGAAGACCGTATTGGGTCCAAATTTAAGTTTAAGGTGTATTTGGACAAAACGATTCGAAAGACACTTTCTGAGCTTTTTTCAGGCAAATGTGCTTATTGTGAGGGTTTTATTCAGCATGTAGACGTTGGCGATGTAGAGCATTACCGGCCAAAAAGTGGTGTTATTGGAGCCGATGGCAACCATCATCCAGATCATTACTATTGGTTGGCGAACGATTGGGATAATTTATTAATTTCTTGTACACGCTGCAACAGAAGGCATAAAAATAAACTATTTGATGGCACCTATGTTATTTCGGGTAAAGGGAACGATTTTCCTATCGAAAGCGAAGATAAAAGAGCAGCCTTATTAGCAACCAAAGAAGAGTTGGCTAACGAAGGTGCTTTGATCCTTAATCCTTGCGAAGATGAGCCCGCCAATCATTTAACGTTTTTAGAAGACGGCAGCGTGGTGAGCGAAACAAAGCGGGGGCAAGTAACTATTGATATTCTAGGGTTGAACCGTGTAGATTTGGTTAACGCCCGAATGCGAAAACTTCAGCACATTAAAGAAACCAAAGATTTATTAAAAAAGGCGTTCGATAGTCTCGAAGTCGAATTAATAAAAACGATTTCTAAGCAACTTTTTGACTTTAGGCAATCCGATCAAGAATATGCTGGCCTTGCACGGCAATATATTAGCGATGATCTATTGAGTGACAACCTTCTTAACATAAATGTGCCAAATCTATCGGCATCTACAAGCCGTGCGAGGGCTACTGGTCAAGGAATTAAGCTTAAAGAATTTAAGCTCCAACGAGAAAACCAGCAAAAGAAGGCCAACAAGGCTTTTAAGAGCTATAAAAGGGACCAACAATCGTATTCGCTGGATAGTGAAGAGGGGCTAGATAAATATTTTACAGGACCATCTAGATTTGTAGAGCATGTGCGAATCCGAAACTTAAAAAGTATTAAAAAATTAGATCTGGACCTTACTGGTGGAAATGACACTGATGTACCCTGGACCATGATTTTAGGCGAAAACGGCACTGGAAAAAGTACCATACTACAGGCTATAGCCATAGCTCTTATTGGTCAATCGTATTTTCAGGATTTAGTCGAGCAGGGAATTTTTGACCCCCTATCGATGCTTCGAATGGAAGAAGAGACAGGGAGTGTTTCTTTGCGAATTACGGGTTTTCCTAAGCCAAGAAAAGTAATTTTTAACCGTGATGGGCAGGTACAATTTACCGATTCCGAAAGTGCTCAAAACTTAGTGCTGGCTTATGGTTCTACGCGATTAATGCCACGCGGAACTAGCGATGGTGACTATGGAAAAGCGTATGCTAGAGTAGAAAACCTGTTTAATCCGTTTTTACCCATGGCCAATGCAAGTTATTGGCTATCTGCCCTGACAAGAGAACGGTTTTTATATACCGCAGAAGAGCTCAAAAAGCTACTCAGGTTGCCAAAAGGCAGTGACATAATTTCGGAGGACAATCAGATTTTTGTGCGTACGCAAGATGGTACATTGCCATTAATTGCCTTGAGTGATGGTTATCAGTCTACTTTGGCATTGATTGCCGATATTTTAAAAGTGGTGCTTTCTAAATGGCCTACACCAGAATCTGCACAAGGCATTGTATTATTAGACGAAGTTGGAAACCATTTGCATCCAGAATGGAAAATGCGTTTTGTACACGAGATGCGCGCCTTTTTTCCTAAAATTCAGTTTATTACTACGACTCACAATCCATTGTGCTTATATGGTTTAGAAGACGGCGAGGTAATCGTAGTTAGTCGAACGCCACGTGGGTCTGTGTATCATGAGCAAGACCTGCCATCCATAACAGGGCTTAGGGTAGATCAAATTTTGAATTCGGAATATTTTGGCTTGGGCAGTGCCACCGATCCCGAAACTCAGCGGTATTTAGATGATTATTACAATTTACTCCGCGATAAACGCGAAAGACCAGGAAAAGACAATAAACTTGTAGAACTACGAACCATTATTAATGACAGGCAGCAATTAGGAAAAACGGCTCGAGAACGCATGCTTTTAGAAGTGATTGATACCTTTTTAGCCGAAAAGCAATTTGTAAAAGAGGGCCCAAAAATAAAGCAGCTTAAGGCAGAAACCATGCAGAAGTTAAAAGATATCTGGGAATCATAAAAAATAAGCAATGATTTCTGTAAATAGACCAAACATAGCCGCGGCAAAAGCAGCATTAGACAAAAGAAGTAGTAGGGATCGACTAACCGAGCGCCAGCGGGTTACAAATCATTTTACCACGGGAATTCCCGTTAAAAAACCCACGTATAGTGCATATAAAAAAGCTGAAGTAAAAAAAGCCCTAAACGACTTATTTAATCACAAATGTGCCTATTGTGAGAGCGAATATGAAAGTGTCGCTCCTATGGACGTAGAACACTTTAGACCTAAAGGCGCTTATATGCTCCCGAGTGGCAAACGTAGTACTATTGGTTATTATTGGTTGGCATCGGAATGGACCAATTTGTTACCTTCTTGTATCGATTGTAATCGAGAGCGCAAACAATTCCGCCGACAGTTAGACGGCCAGCTTGTAAAATCTAAGTCTGGGAAAGCTAATAAATTTCCTTTGTTAGATGAAGCCAAACGAGCCAAATCACCCAATGGCGAAAAAAATGAATTGCCATTGTTATTAGACCCTTGTCTTGATAAACCCGCCATGTATTTAGAGTTTTTAGACGATGGAGGTGTCCGCCCTAAAAATGGAACCTTAGAAAAAAAACTGGGCAAGGGAGAGAATTCGATTGCAGTTTATGGCTTAGACAGAGATGGTTTGTTCAGAGAGCGGCGAAAAATTATGAAATTGCTTTTTTCGCAAATGAACCACATTTGTAGTTTTGCGCTAAATGTTCGCGAAGTACCTGGGAGCGCACGAATGCAAGCAGATTTCACACGAGCAACTAATGAGTTATCTAACTATACCACCAAAGATTCTAGTTACTTAGCAATGGCCAAGCCCATGATTAGGGTGTTTAAAAAAACACTCAAGAATACTACGGTATATTTAGATATTAAGGACCGCCTTTTGGCCGATCCTAATAATGCTGCCATCGAGGTCGAATTATTAGCACAGTTTAAAAAACTAAAAGCCGCCACAAGCATAGACAAACCCGCCAAAAACCTTGTCACTCAGATGATTGTTTGGATGAGGTTGAGGGAGTAAGGATTTCAAAAGATCTCTACAATCCCCTTTGTAATGAAGAAAATAAACATAGATGATTAAAAGGTCATAAAACCTTTACAGTTGCTGATAAATGAATTGACTCTTCAGAAATTAGCCACCTTAAATTTAATCCTTCAGAATGTTTGGCGATATTAGCTTGTGTAGAAGTTTATTGACTAGATAGAATATTAAATCAAGAGAATCACATCCATGAAAGTATTTGCTTTTTTATCAATACTAATTTTCACCCCATCGCTAGGTTTAGGGCAAACCTCTGGAGAAAGCTTGTCTACGAGTTGGCGAATTAACGATACTGATACTACTCGGTTTAAGATAGTGCCATATAAGCCTGTATATTTTTTAATTGCAAACTATACAACCAATGTAAACGATACTCCTACTAGCGATAACCCACTCAATCAAGTAGACGAGGACAATGGTTATACAGATACCGAGCTAAAATTTCAGCTTAGTTTTAAAGCAAGGGCTAGGC